>VXNJ01000008.1:0-55423 GCA_009840625.1 Chloroflexota bacterium
TCGGTGATGTGTATATTTGACAGCGCCGGCCCCGCAGGTGCCGGCTACGGCTCGGCCCCGCGCGCCGCGCCGCGCCCGGCCGCCGCTCCTCCACCGTCGCGCCCCGGCCAGGGACCGGTGTTCGCCTCGCCCAGCGTGCGGGCCCTGGCGCGCGAGATCGGGGTCGACATCTACCAGGTCCCCGGCAGCGGTCCCGCCGGACGAATCTCTTCCGACGACGTGAAGGCCTTCGCCCGCAGTCGCCCGGAGGGGGCGCCGGCCGCTCCCGTTCCGCTGCCGGACTTCTCCCAATTCGGCGCGACCGAGGAGGTCGATCTATCGCGCCTGCGGCGGACCATCGCCCGCAACCTGGGCAATTCCTGGAACCAGATTCCCCACGTCACCCTGCACGCCCAAGCCGAGATCGACGAGCTTGACCGGCAGCGGCAGGCCCTGCGGGCAAGCGGCCGGCGCGCCAGCATCACCGCAGTCCTGGTTCAGCAGGTCGTGGCCGCGCTGAAAGCCGAGCCGGTCATCAACGCCAGCTTTGACGCCGGCGCCGGCAAATTGGTGCTGAAGCGCTACTACAACATCGGAATCGCAGTCGACACGGAGCGCGGCCTGGTAGTGCCGGTGATCCGCGATGCCGATTCGAAATCACTGGACGACCTGGCGGCCGAACTAACCGACCTTGCCGAACGCGCCCGGGCGGGCAAAGCCTCCCCGGACGAACTCAGCGGCGCCAGCTTCACGATCACGAATCTCGGCACGCTCGGTGTCGGCGAATTCACCCCGATCATCAACCCACCCGAAGTTGCGATCCTGGGCGTGGGTGCATCAGAGTCGCGACCCGTCTGGAACGGGGAGAGCTTCGAGCCGCGTCTCACGCTGCCGCTTTCGCTTTCAATCGATCACCGCGCCGTCGACGGCGCCGACGGGGCCAGGTTCCTGTCCGCCTTAACGCGCGGTTTAGCCGCGCCCGGGCTCATCTGACCGGCAACCTGTAGCAAGCGACCGGGAGGCTGATTTGGCAACCGACCAGCAGGCATTGAGAGTCGCCGTCATCGGCGGCGGACCGGGTGGATACCCGGCCGCGTTCGCCGCCGCGCGGGGCGGCCACCAGGTGACCTTGATCGACGAGAACCCGGCGCTCGGAGGGGTCTGCCTGCGCTGCGGCTGCATCCCTTCGAAAACGCTGCTGCACGCGGCCGACATCATGGCCGCCGCCGAGGGCGCCAAGCAATTCGGAATCGAATTCGGAGAACCCCGGATTTCGGTCGACGGATTGCTGGGTTGGAAGGACAAGGTCATCGACCGCATGTCGGGCGGCATCGCCATGCTGGCGCGCCAGCAAAAGGTAAACGTGGTCTGCGGGCGGGCGCGGTTCGACGGGCCCGGGCGCCTGGCGGTCGAGGGTCCCGACAGCCAGTTGGTCGAATTCGACCGCGCCGTGATTGCCACCGGCTCAAGCCCGTTGCAGCTTCCGATGTTCCCCGACGACCCGCGGGTCCTGGATTCGACCTCGGCGCTGGATATCAGCGGGCCGCCCAAGAACCTGTTGGTGGTTGGCGGGGGCTACATCGGACTCGAGCTCGGATCCGTCTACGCGGCCCTTGGCACCAGCGTGAGCGTGGTCGAGATGACCGCGGGTCTTCTGCCGGGCGCCGATCGCGACCTGGTGCGCCCCCTGCAGCGGCGTCTCAAGGACGAGTTCGAGAACATCTGGCTGCGGACCAGGGTCGAACGGGCGGGCGCTTTTCCCGGCGGAATCCGCTGCGAGTTCCGGGGCGAAGACGCCGACGTGGCCCCGGCCTGGTTCGACCAGGTGCTGGTTGCGGTGGGGCGAAAACCCAACAGCGCCGACCTGGGCCTGGACTCGGTAGATGTGAGCACCGACAAGCGGGGATTCGTCCGCGTCGACGGACAGCAGCGCACCAGCAATGCGTCGATATTTGCGGTGGGGGACGTCGTTGGCGGCTCCATGCTGGCGCACAAGGCGACCGCCGAGGCCAGGGTCGCAATCGAGGCGATGAACGGCGAACCGGCCCAGTTCGATCATGTCGCGATCCCGGCGGTGGTGTTCACCGACCCCGAGATCGCCTGGTGCGGTCTCACCGAGACGCAGGCGCGCGCCGAAGGGCGTGAGATCCGCATCGTTCGCTTCCCCTGGGCCGCCCTGGGCCGGGCAACCGCGATGGGGCGCAACGAGGGGATGAGCAAGCTCATCATCGACCCGGTCGACGAGCGGGTGCTTGGGGCCGGAGTGGTCGGTGTCGGCGCCGGCGAGTTGATAGCCGCCCAGGTCATCGCCATGGAAATGGGCGCGGTCGCGTCCGAAGTCGCCCACGCGATCCATCCCCACCCGACCACCTCGGAGTCGGTAATGGAAGCAGCCGAGATTTTCTACGGAGCCAGTCCGCACTACCTGGGAAGGGTCGCCAAGTGATACCCAGCCTCTGCCCCGATGCCTGCCGCGCACGCCGCGAAACCCTCCGGAAGCAGGTCTCTTCCGCGCACGCCGGAGTCGACGCCCTGCTGGTGTCGCGGCCCGAACACGTGTACTACCTGACCGGATTCCTGCACGACCCCAACAACATCAACAATCGCGCCCCGCAGTACTTGCTGATCGACGCCGACGGCGGCGCGTCGCTGGTAATCGATGGGTTCGGTCCCAACCGTCCCGGACTCGCCCTGATGGCCGAGAACGGCATTGAGGTGATCACCGGTGGATGGGCCGCTTTCGACCCGCTGGTGCCGCGCACCATCGCGGCCGCCCGCGCGGTCGCGGCCGAACTTGGACGCCGCGGCATCGGGCGCCTTGGCGCCGAACCCGCCCACCTGCCGCGCGCGGCTGCCGACGAAGACGCGGTCGTGGTCGACGTCGAACCCCTCATAACCCGGATGCGGCGGCGCAAAGACGATGACGAACTGGCGATCATCCGCGCCGCGATCAAGGTCGGCGAGCGTTTTCACCGGGCCGCCCGCGAACGAATCCGGGCCGGAATCTCCGAGGTGGACCTGTACGCCGAGGTCGTGGCCGAAGCCACCAAGGAAGCCGAACAGCCGCTGGTGATGATGTGCGACTTCCGTTCCGGACCGCCCATGCGCACCGGATTGGGCCCGACCGGGCGGATCATCGAACCGGGTGACAATCTGCTGCTCGACATTTACCCCTACATGAAGGGCTACCGCTGCGACATCACCAACACCCTGAATGCGGGCGGGAGGCCGACCGCGCTGCAGGAGAAAGCGATGGAGGCGGCGATTGCGGGGCTAAACGCCTGCGCCGAAGCCGGCCGCCCAGGGGTGAGCGGTGACGACTTCTACCGGATCCAGACCGACGCGATCGCCGAATACGATCCGGCCTGGAAGCAGATGCAAGGGCACGCCGGCCATTCGCTCGGACTCGAGCATCCGGAAGCGCCCGACTTTCGCACCGGCAATTCCGAGACGATTACCGAAGGTGACGTGATCACGTTCGAGCCGCATGTCTTCGGCGACCCGTTCCAAGGCTGCCGCATCGAGCACAACTACCTGGTAACCGCCGACGGGTTGGAGCAACTCTCCCAGCACGAAATCGGGCTCTGCTGATCCAATAAAGCCCCGCCGGGCGGGCGGGGACGCCACTTAATCGGACGGCTGTCAATACCGGCCCCCGCCCTTCAGACGGTGGCGAATCCCTCCAGGCGGGCGGCTTCGGCCAGGCGCTCGTCGTTGCAGACAAATTCAATCGCGGACGAATGTTCGCGAACCGCGACCAGCGCTGCCGCCAACTGCAAGGCGGCCGCTGCCCGCAGCGGATGCACCCGCAGCAAGCGTGACGCCCTGGATCGGACCTGATTGCCGGGCGAAACCTCGAACCAATCCCCGGCAAGTTCGGACAGAGCGCTGCGTGCGGCCTGCGATGATGCCGGACCGTACCCGGGCTGCCTGCCCAGCCGGGCCAACGCCGCTTCGCATTCGAGAGGAGTTCCCCACCAGGTGACGATGACCGGATCGGATTCCAGGAGCGATCGCCGGGCGCCGCTTGATGGTTCGTCCACGAGCAACGGCACCAACGCCGACGAGTCCCAGTACCTCAACGGCGCGACCCGCGGACCCAGCCGATAAGGTCGTTTCCGGTCATTCCCGGCGGCATCTTGGGGCGCTCGCGGGCGAGGAACCGGTCAACATCGAGTTTCTTGCGCCGTGGCCGCACTACTCCGCGGGCCACCATTTCGGCCAAAAGCGCTTCGTCGCCGAGGCCTTCCGGGTCGTACGGCGCCAGGGTCGCAATCGGCCTGCCGCGGGAGGTTATGAGAACCGATTCGCCGCGTTCGATCTCCTGCAGGAGAGCACTCAACCCGTTCTTCGCCTGGGTCACACTGGCTATTTTCATAAGTACGCTCTGGCTATAAGCATATGGCTATTCTAGCCTTTTCCCGAGTGAATCGGCCGGGTGCGCCCGCCACCATAGCAATTCCAGAGCCGGATTCGGGGCACCGCGCCGTCCCCCGCACCGGCAAATCCGCCCCCGAAGGCCGTCGGGCTCCCGGGATGGCGGCTCAGCTCAGGCGCGACCGCGCGCCACCACCTCGTCGGGATGCTCGGAGAAATCCGGACCTTCGTACCAGGCCAGCTCCTCGATCGGCAGCGCGTTGCCGTAGGTGGGAACCTTGCCGCGCGGCGCCGCCACGTAAGCGATGCCGTTGGCAATCACGTGCAGGACGTTCTGGTCGTGGTAAATGGGAAGCGTCTCGTGCCCGGGCCGGAAATAGAAGATCTTGCCCGCGCCGCGGTGAAATACGCACCCCGAGCGGAACACCTCGCCGCCCTGGAACCAGCTGACGAACACCAGCTCGTCCGGCGCCGGAATGTCGAAGTGCTCGCCGTACATCTCGGACTTTTCCAGTTCGAAGTACTCGCCCAAGCCGGCCGCGATCGGGTGCGCCGGGTCCACGACCCAGATTCGCTCCCGCTCGTCGGCCTCGCGCCATTTGAGCCAGCAGGAGGTTCCCATGAGCTTCTTGAAGATCTTGGAAAGGTGGCCCGAATGCAGTACCACCAACCCCATACCCTGCATGATCCGCTCGTGAACGCGGTCGACGATTTCGTCGTCGACTTCACCGTGGGCCATGTGCCCCCACCAGACCAGCACGTCGGTGGCATCCAGCAATTCTTCGGTCAGCCCGTGTTCGGGCTCGTCCAGGGTGGCCGTCCGGATGTTCATCGAGTTGTCTTTTGGCAGTCCGGCCGCGATCGCGCCGTGGATTCCGTCGGGGTAGATGGCGGCGATCTTCTTGCTTGCCCGCTCGTGGCGGAATTCGTTCCAGATGGTCACGTTGATCATTCGCGATCCCTAGCTCCCGGGGGTAGATTCGGCGGCGGGTGGGGACGCGCCAGCCTAGCTTGAATTCTGCGTTAGGAGCCGGGTCCCGGCCGCAGGCGCCGGGCCAGATCGGGGTCGTCGGCGAGCAGCGCGGCCAGGCCTTCGGCGGCGTCGCGATCCACCGGGTCTTGACCGGCGCGGCCCAGCATTTCCCGGGCCTCAACCAGGCGTCGGCGGCGATTCCGGGTCCGGGCGGTAACGGCGAATACCGCCAGTGCCGTTCCCGCAATAACCGCAGCAAGTGCCGCCAGCCGCGCTTCCAGCGCGCTGCCGAGCCGGTCGCCGAACCCGTATCCGGGATCGCTAATCCGCAGCGCTACCGATTCCCCGGAGGCAAAGCCGGTGCCCTCGTAGATGGCCAGTCGCGCGCGTTCGTTCATCTGCAGCCCCGGCTGCTGGACCAATTGCGGGGCCGTTATGCGAACCTGGCTCTCGACCCCCCAGACCCTGAAAACGGCCGCGGGCGCCGGCATGCGCACGTCCAAGTGCTGTCCGCCCCGTTCCCATGGAAATTGGTACTCGAAGGAAAACGTGGATTCCCCGGGCGGCAGGGTAGCGGCGCCCAGCAGTTCCCCGCCGCCGGGGCCCACTTCCCACGAAGCCGGCCCGGCCAGGGCAGCGACCGCGGTCGTCGCCGGTGGCAGCGGGAACCGGAGCAAGGGACTGTGCGGTTCGATCGCCAGCGCGCGGTCGCCGGGCAGCTGATACGTGACCGTGTGGACGGAGCGGATCCGCGCGCCGTCGGCTTCGCGGGCCAGGACCAGCGAGTAATCGGTCAACAAAGCTCCCGGGTCGGATATGGCCGGCTCGAAGATCAACAACCGGGCCTGGAGATTGGGCCGCTCGGCCAGACTGACCGGCTGGGAAGCGAAGGTGAGCCCGTTGTGGGTGGTCGTGGCGACGTAGATCCAGGAGGGATCGGTGCTGAGCCCGCGGGCGACCGACCGTCCCCGGCCGTCGCGCTCCAGGTCGCGCCAGTTCCCGGCCAGAACTTCGCTCTGGAATCCGAGTAATTCCACCTCTAATCCGCCGGGGACGGCGGCACCGGCGGTTCCGTTTTCCACCACTATCGTTATGGACCCGCCATCCTGGGCGAGCGCCTCGCCCGGCATCAGCAGCAGCCAGATGAGTCCCAGGATTGCCCAGGCCCGACGGCGCCGGATCAAGCCCAATTTCGTCCCCCGTCGCCGCTGCGATAGAGGTTGCCGGACACATCGACCACCCAAACGACCCCGTGGTGCCGGCCGTCGCCAAACACCGCCCGCGCCGCGATTCCGCCCGGCAGCGGAGCCCAGGCGGCTCCGCCGTCCAGGGATCGGTAGAGGCCCTGATCGGTAGCCGCGTACAGCGCCCCTACAAATACGCTGCCGGCCGCGCCGGCGGTGCTGTCGCCGCTGTCGGGGTCGTAGTCGATGTCGAAAATTCGCGCTGTCGGCAGGGCCCCGTTGACGAATCCGTTGGCTCCGCCCCAGCCGGAATCGCCATCGCCAACCAGGACCCCCTGAATCGAGGTGGCCGCCCAGATCCGGGGGTCGGAGTCGCTGAGGGAAAGCGCCTGCAGGCCATCCGGCGATCCGGCCCGCCCTTCGCGCCAGCTCGACCCGCCGTCATCGGAAAGGAACAACCGCCCCGCCGCATCGGCCGCCGCAATGCGGATTCCGCTGCGCGAGGAGCCGATGACCGTGATCGCCTCCGGCAGCGGCAGGGATTCGCGCTGCGAGTCGATCCAGCGGCTGCCGTCGGCCGCCAGGATTCCGGCCGTCGCCCCGGCCGCGATCGGCTGGGAGTCGATCTGGGTGAGGCGGGGGTCGGGCGCAAGCGGCGACGTCAACCAGGTTCCATCGACGGTGCCAACCGCCAGGGACTGCCCGTCGGCGGTCACGAAGAGGTCGGCGGTCGGAGACGATTCGAGCCGGGCCACCGGATCGGCTCGGACCGGCGCGTCGGTCCGCAGCGCCGCCGCCGCCAGCAGCACCGCGAAACCGACGAATGCGAGCGACCCGGTCAGGCCCAGCAACTGGCCCCGGTTTACCCGCGCCCGTCGTCGCGGCCGGCGCGGCCCCGGCCCTTGCGGCCGGTTGAGCTCTTTTAGCCCTTCCGGGCCCAGCGTTGGCGGTGCGCCGGCCGGCGATCCGAGCAGCGGCTCAAGCGCGATCCCGAACGCAACCAGGGCGGTCAGCCCCAGCAGGGCGGCGAAATATATGGTCAATCGGGCTGCCGACGCCGACCCGGACGGAAGAACTCGAATCGGCTGGCGGCGATCGCCAGGCCGGCAGCCACGATGGCCACCGGACCGATCCATACCCATAGCTGGGTCCCCGATTTGGGCGGATCGAGCAGGATTTCCTCGCCGTAGCGTTCGACCATGAATTCGATCACCTCGGCCTCACTGCGGCCGCGCCGCAGCTGCTCGGCGATCGCGGCCCGCATCTGAACCGCAAGCTCGGCGCCGGAATCCTTCACGCTCTGGCCCGCGCAAACCGGGCAGGCCAGTTTGCCGGCAATCGCCCAGGTCTGTTCCTGCAGCAGGTCCTCTTCGGCGGCGCCCTGGCCGGTGAGAGCCAGCAGCAGCCCGGCAAGCAGCAGCGCTGCCGTCAGGCGCCGTGCCATGCCTGCCAGGCCAGAGTTTTGCCGACGGACCCCCGGTCCGCCGCCGTCAGGCGCGGAACCGCGCCCGGCCAGAAAACGATCAAAACCCCCAGGAAGAAGATCAGTCCGCCCACCCACATCCAACCGATCGCGGGATTAACCAGCACCCGCAGGCTGACTTGCTCGAACCCATCACCCCATCCCGAAAGCACCACGTAGATGTCGCTCAACTGCGGGAAGCTGGTGCGAATCCCGACGTCGGATACCGGCTGGCTCTCCCAGCCGCGGTGCACCCGCCGTCCGGCCACCAATTCGTCGACCTGGTCTGCCACGGAAACATCGAACCGGGCGTCGACGTAGGTGACGCCGCTGCGCACGAACGAGTCCACCCCGCGGTAGGTTATCCGGTAATCGCCCACGCTGGCCGATTCGTTCAGGCCCAGGGTTACGGCCCGCTCGGAGCCGAACCCGCTGGCGCCCACCGCCCCGACCGCCACCAGCACCACGCCCAGGTGCACCACGTAACCGCCCCAGCGCCGCCGATCGGCCGCGAATCGCCGCCAGGCCGCCTTTGGACCGCGCCGCAGGGGGCCGGAGAATTCGACCGCCACCGCCGCCGCCGTAAACGCGCAGGCGCCTACTGCTACCAGAAGCAGCGCCTGCGAAACCCCCGCCAGCAAAAAGGCCGCGCTCACCAGCGCTCCGGCCAGCAGGGCCGGTGCCAGACGCCGGATGAACGCCCGCCCCGTCGTCCGCCGCCAGGCCAGCAGCGGCCCCACCCCGGCCAGGGCCAGCAGGCCGACCAGCAGCGGCGCGTTCACCTGGCCGTAATAGGGCGCTCCGACGGCGACTTGGCGCCCGGTCAGGAGCTCGGAAATCAGCGGGAAAATAGTGCCCCAGAACGTGGTCGCGGCCAGCGATGCCAGTAACAGGTTATTGAGTAGAAAACCGGATTCGCGCGAACCGACCGATTCAAAGCGGCGCGAGCTGGCCAGCAGCGGGGCCCGGTAGAGGATCAGCAGCACCGCGACCGTGAGCAGTATCCCGAACCAGACGAAAAAGTAGGGACCGATCAGCGACTGGGCGAATGAGTGCACCGAGGTGAGGACTCCGGACCGGACTATGAAAGTGCCAAAGATCGCCAAAACGTAGCAGAGCAGGCAGAGGGCTATGTTCCAGGTCTTGAGCATCCCGCGCCGCTCCTGGACCATGGCCGAGTGCAGGTACGCGGTCGCCAGCAGCCAGGGTATCAGGGCCACGTTTTCCACCGGATCCCAGCCCCAGAATCCTCCCCAACCCAAGACGCGGTAGGCCCACCATGCGCCCAGGATCAACCCGGCCGCCTGCAGCGACCAGGCCAGGAGCATCCACGGCCGGTTCAGGGCCAGCCACGCCGAACCGACCTGGCCGGTGGCCAGGGCCGCGATCGCGATTGCAAACGGGGTCACGAAACTCACATAACCGGCGGTAAGCAACGGCGGGTGAATCTGCATCGCCAGGTCCCAGAGCAGAGGGTTCAGCCCCCGTCCGTCGGCCGGGGCCGGGACCAGGCGTTCAAACGGCGAACTCTCGAACGCGAGCACGGCCAGGAAAAAGAGCAGCACCGCCCCCACGACCAGGGCGACATAGGGCCCGAATGCGGGTCGCCGGCGCCAGATGAGCGGTACCGCGATGCCGGCATGCAGCGAGGTCAACCAGGCCCACAGCAGCAGTGAGCCGGCCTGGCCGCCCCAGATCGCGGCGAACGTCAGGCCGGGCGGCATGCCCAGCGCGGAGTTCTCGGCCACCGTCGAGATCGAAAAATCCGACGTGATGAACCCGGCCGCCAGAATCGCCATGGCCAGGGTCGTGGACAACCCGGCCCCGACGAGCGCGCCGCGAGCTGAGCGGGCCAGTCGATCATCGCGCATCCAGACTGCGAATCCGGACCCACCCACCCCGTAACAGGTCAGTGCCAGGGCCAGCAGCAGCGAGAGTCGACCGAGGGCGGCTAGATCCAAGTACGTTCCATTGGCGAGATTGCGGGAACCGGCATCAACCCGGGCGGCGCCGGCCCGCCGTCAGACTTTCCCGCCGGGTCGGTCGGAGCCTTCCTCGGCGCGACGTTCGAGATCGGATGAAATCGCCCGCAATCGGCCCCTGGCGTAGACCGCCCAGCCGGCCAGCCCCAGCAAAAAAGTCAGGTAGGCGATCGCAAGCATCAGCAGATTCGAGTCCCAGGCCGGCATGTCAGGCCAAGCCCTCGAGGCGATCGGCGGCCTTTTCGATCGCCAACTGCCACCACAGCATCACTCCCCAGACCAATAGCACCGCGATTGCCGCCGCAATTAGGGTGTGCGACATCGCCGGTGGCAGGCCCGGCGAATCCGGCGCGATTACCGAAGGTTGTGGGTGAAGGGTGCGCCACCAGTAGGCCGACATGTAGTTGATCGGGACGATGACTGCGCCCAGTATTCCGATGTAGGCGGCCAGGCGGCCGCGGCGGCGCGGCTCATCTATCCAGCCGCGCAACAGCAGGTACCCGGCCTGGACGAACCAGAGCACCAGCGTGGTCGTGAGCCTGGCATCCCAGGTCCACCAAACCCCCCATACCGCCCGACCCCAGATCGCTCCGGTCGCCAGTACGACGGTCGTGAACACGACTCCGACGATGGCGGCCGAACGGGCCAGCCGATCGGCGGCGTCGCCGCGGCCGGCAAGCACCGCGACGCTGGCGGCGGCGGTGACCAGAAAAGAAATGTAGGCGGCCAGGGCCGTGCCGACGTGGATATAGAGGACTCGCTGGACTTCGCCCTGCACCGCCTCGCGGGGCGCGTAAAAAAATATCGCGGCGAGCGCGGCGAGCGACGCCAGCGCGGCGAGCGCAATGAAGGGCGTTGGCGGGGCGGTCTTGCTACTCAACCAGGATCTCCTCTATCCCCAGGATTGAAACTGCGCCGATCAGGGCCGCGTAGGCAAGCCCCAAACCAACTGCCTGAAGCGTCTGCAAAACATTAGTCTGGCCGATTGCGATCGGCGCCGAAAGGACTCCGGCCAACACCACCGGGAGGGTCGCCGGCAGCATGAGCAATGGCCCCAGGACGGCCCGGGCGCCAACCATTGCCAGCAATGCGCCGTAGGCGGCCGCGACGGCCGACAGCGCCAGCGCCCCGGCGCCAGCCAGCAAGATCATCGCCGGGGTCAGCAAGTTGACCTCGAAGAAGAAACTCGCGGCCGCCAATCCAACCAGAGCGGTCGGCAGGAGCCGAATCAACTGGGTCAGGGCTTGTGTTACCAGCACCGCCGGACGCGCAATGGGAAGCGCCAGCAGCAGCTCGAGCGAGCCGGATTGACGAAGCTGGGGGAAGCCGAACTGGGCTCCAGTCACGGTCGCAAACACCATCGAAGCCCAGAATCCGCCGACCGCGGCGTCGGTCGAATCGGCAAGCGGAGTTTGCAGGGCCAGGCTGACCGTCAACATGATCAGGACTGCGAACGCCAGCAATGCGCCGATGTCGCGGCGCGATCGCCAGGCCTGGGAAAGTTCCATCCGCGCAAGCGCCAACAGGTCCCGCCAGCGCCCGATCGCCGGAGCGCCGGAGCCCAGCGACCGGGCTTGGGAGCCCGGCTCCTGCGGTTGGCCGGCGGCGATCTGGGCCAGCGCCCGGGAAGGATTGGTCGCCTCGACCGGGCAATCCGATACCAGGCGGCCCTCGCGCAGCACGACCACCCGGTCGGCCAGCGCCCAGACTTCCTCCGGGTCGTGGGTGGTCAGGATTACGGTGATCCCATCAGGCAATTCTTCGAGAAAGGCCTTAAGGGCGCCGGCACTGGCCGCATCCAGCCCTGCGAACGGTTCGTCCAGGAGCAGGAGCTCGGACGGGCGCGCCACGGCCATGGCCAGCTCCAGCCGTTTGCGCTGGCCGGCGGAAAGCGCGGCGGCCTGGCGCCCGGCCACCGTTTCCAGGTCGAACCGGTCCAGCAGGGCCGCCGCGGTCGGGGCCGAACCCGGATTCAGCGAGCGGACGAAATCCAGGTTCTCGCGAACCGTGGCCAGCGGGTAGGCCCGACCGCGATGGCCGGTCCCGGCGGTCCGCCGGCGCCGCTGCCAGGGACCGGTCCCGATCTGCTGGCCGCCGTAGCTGGCGTGGCCGGAATCGGGGCGGATGATGCCTTCCAGAACGCGCAGCAGGGTCGATTTACCGGCTCCGTTGGCCCCCAGCAGCAGGCATACTTCCCCCGGGGCAACGTCAAGGTCCAATCGGTCCAGGGCGATGGTCCGGCCGTAGCGGCGCGAGAGTCCGCGCACCGCCAGCCCGGATTCCGGAGTTGGCGGGTCGGCGATTATGGGTTGGCCCCCGCCGCGCCTAGTTCGTCGACGGCCTTGAACTCCGGTCCGTGCTGCACCAGCAGGTTGCTGGCCTCCAGCCGGCCGTCCTGCCAGCGGCCCTCAACCACGACCTCCTGGTATTTCTGCTCGTCCGAGTAACCGAGCAGGTCGGGCGGAGTTCCCTGATAGCTGACCGGAAATCCCTGCACGCCGTCGGTGAGCTCGAACTTGATCCAGAGCCGCGTGTCGTCCTGGCGGATTGAACCGTCGGCAATCCTCCCCTGCACCCTGACCGCACGGCCGGCGAGATCGTCGGATTGGCCGACCAGCTCGTCGATCGTCAGGTAGTAAACGGCCGCCGATTGGGCCGCCGAATAGGCGAGGTAGGCCACCGCCAGGACGATGCACGCGATCGCGATGGCCAGCGTAGGCGTGATCTTGCGCCTGGCCGGTGCCAGAGGTGCCGATGATTGCATCAGGTCTACATGCTCGCCGGCGGAACTAGGGCGGCAAATTCTCTTATGTTTATCGATCGGAGTCCAAGTGCGACGGACCATTTGAAACTTGGATCGTCATTTGTGCGGGCCGGTCACGGGGCGCCACCGCAAAGATCTTCACCCGCTTTCGATCAACTGCTGCATCAGCAGCGATACCGGATACGCCACCAGGCCGATCCAGGCGGCCAGGCCGACCCGCCCGCGAATGAACCGGGGTCCGGATTCCGGCCACGCGCGCAGCCGCGGCGGCAATCCCGCGCCACCCCGCCATACCAGCAGGAACGCCAGGAACGCCAGGGCCAGCTTCAGCGCCAGCAGGACCAGGTAGGCTCCCGTGGCATTCGGGTCGGCGATCCGGATGAAAACCAGGACCGCGCCGGTAAGCAGAAAAACCGACACCGAATGCGACATCGCCCGGCCGAGCTGGGCGGTCAGCTCGGAACCGACCGTGCCGGTCCGCGGCGCAACCAGATAAAGGAATAGCAGGCCGCCGCCGACCCAGAACGCCGCCGCCAGGACGTGCAGCAACCGGACCAGCAAAATCAACCCGGCGAGCGCCGCCGGGACTTCAGCCACCGCTCTCCCGCAGCAGATCCCGGGTCAGTTCGTCGAGCGACCCCGAGGAGAGCGGGCCGACCCAGCGGGCCCGCAGGACGCCCAGATGGTCGACCACCAGCGTCTCCGGGATACCGGCGACCCCGTAGTCGACGCCGACGGCGCCGTCGTGGTCCAAGGCCAGCGGAAAACTGACACCGTAGGTTTCTGCGAATTCGACGGCATCATCGTGCTGGTCCCAGAGCCCAATGCCCAGGACCGCCACCCGTGCGGGATCGGAAGCCTCCCAGTAGTCCTCCAGGACCGGCGCCTCGAGCTTGCAGGGGACACACCAAGAGGCGAAGAAATTCAGCACGACGACCCGCCCCCGCAGTTCCGACATCGACACCGTATTGCCGTCAAGGTCGGAGAGTGAAAAATCCGGTGCCGGCCGCGGATCGATTGCGCTGTTTCGCGCCAGCGTGTTGACCCCGGGTTGCGAGCGCGACTGTTCGCCGAGAGCCACGCCGAGGGTTACCAGGAGGCCCACTACGACCGCCGCGCCAAATAACCCGATCAACCACTGGCCCAGGCTCAAACCGGCGATCCACAGCCTGGCGCGGGAAAGCATTTCGGGGGTCAGTCCAGTCCCGCGAAAAGTTGGTAGGGCGTCCCGTCCGGGCCGCGCATCTCGGCTGGCAGCAACACCGGCGGATCGGTGGCCAGCGCCAGCTGGGCAACGCGGGCGTTGATGGGCGGCAGCTTGTCGAGCCCGGCCAGGTCTCCGAGTCCGATCCAGCGGGCCCGGTCGGTCTCGACCCCGTCCGGGGTAGGTTCACCCGATTCGTAATCGAGCAGGAACACGACATACGTGCTGTTGTAGTCGTCAGTCCGCGAGCGCAGGCCCAAGACCCCGCGCACGCTTGACTTGACCCCGGCCTCCTCCTCGACTTCGCGAACCACCGCCTGCTCCAGGGTTTCATCGCGCTCGATAAACCCGCCCGGTATCTGCCAGTTGCCGCGCCCGTAACTGGACGCCCGCCGGACCATCAGCAGTTTCCCGTTGCGAACAACCGCGCCGCCGACGCCGACGTTGTAACCGCGGTTGTAGGCCAGGAAGGTGGAACTCAACGGGAAATGTCCGTCCGCGAAGGGGAACTGCGGGTCGACGGGGCTAACCGCCGCCGCCAATCCAGGCAAAGTCTAGATGCCCATCAGGAGGCCAGCGGCTACGGGGTTCGGGATAATCGCAAAAATCCGATCCGGCCGCGAACTCTTGCCAGATTCTCCCGCCCCGAGCAGCCCTGTGGCTGACCCGGGCAAAGACCAACCGCGCATTGTCTTGGCGGTGCGCGGCACCGTCC
Source organism: Chloroflexota bacterium (assembly GCA_009840625.1). Taxonomy (NCBI): domain Bacteria; kingdom Bacillati; phylum Chloroflexota; species Chloroflexota bacterium. The sequence continues at coordinate 14,641 of VXNJ01000008.1, forward strand.
TGTTTCCGATCCGCGATTCCTTGACCCCGCTACTGGTTTCACGCGAGAAGAGCCTGGCGGCGCTCGAAGCCGCGATGATGGCCGACCGCTCGGTCCTGGTCGTTACCCAGCGCGAGATTGAAACCGAAGACGTCGAGGGTGACGACCTCTTCACGGTCGGCACGCTGGCGGCCATCAACCGGATCCTGCGACTGCCCGACGGCACGACTTCGGTGCTGGTGGAGGGCCGCACGCGGATGCACCTGCGTCACATCACCCAGACCACCCCGCACCTGCTCGCCCGGGCCGAGCCGATCGATCCGCATCACGACGACTCCGACCGCGCCCGCGCCGTCGCCGACGCGGTCCTGGGATTGTTCGAGCAGGCCGTCGAGCGTTCGGCGGAACTGGACAAAGAGGCCTACGTGCGGGCGCTGAACGCCGCCACCCCGGGAGAACTGGCCGACGTAGTCGCCTCCAGTCTCGAGCTGCCTTACCTGCAGGCCCAGGAGTTACTGGAGATGGAGCAGCCGATCGATCGCCTGCGCAGGGTGCGATCGATGCTGGAGCTGGAGCTGGCGGTCCTGGCCGCCCAGAATCAGATCCACGACCGAATCTCGAGCCGGGTCGAGGACGAACAACACGAACAGATCCTGCGCGGTCAGTTGCAGGCAATCATGGACGAGATCGCCGAGACCGATGCCCCTTCGCGCGACGTCCGCGAGCTGCGGACCCGGCTCGAAGCCGGCCGCTATCCCGAATCCATTCGGGCCCGCGTCGAAAAAGACCTGATCCGGCTGGCCGACATGCCGACCGGGTCTCCCGAGGTGAACGTTCTGCGCAACTACATCGAGTGCCTGCTCGACCTGCCTTGGCGGCGATATACGCGCGACCGGATCGACATTGGGCGCGCCCAGGAGATCCTGAACCGCGATCACCACGGCCTCGACGACGTCAAGGAGCGGATCCTCGAGTTTCTGGCGGTGCGCAAGCTAACCCGCTCGCGGCGTGGGCCGATCCTGTGCCTGGAAGGTCCGCCCGGGGTTGGCAAAAGCAGCCTGGGCCGGGCGATTGCGACGGCCATGGGGCGCAAGCTGGTGCGGGTTTCGCTCGGCGGAGTCCGCGACGAGGCCGAGATCAGGGGGCACCGTCGTACTTACGTCGGGGCCATGCCCGGCCGGATAATCGCCTCGCTGCGCGATGCCGGGTCGGCAAACCCGGTCTTCATCCTCGATGAGATAGACAAGCTCGGAGTCGATTTCCGCGGCGATCCGGCCACCGCCCTCCTGGAAGCCCTGGACCCGGAGCAGAACTCCGAATTCTCGGATCACTACGTCGAGGAGCCTTTCGACCTCTCGCGGGTTTTTTTCATCACCACCGGAAACGACATATCGGACCTTCCGGCGGCGCTGGTTGACCGGATGGAGATCGTGAAGATTCCCGGTTACACAGACGCCGAGAAAACCGTCATAGCGCGGCGTCACCTGCTGCCGCGACTACTGCGTCAGCACGGCCTCGAGGCCGGCCAGCTCACAGTCTCCGATGGAGCCCTTGACCGCATCATCTCCACCTACACCCGCGAGGCCGGCGTCCGCGACCTGGAGCGCCAGCTGGCCGCGCTCTGCCGCAATGCCGCGGTGCAGTCCGTGGAAGGCCCGGCCGAATCCACATCCGTGACTCTGCGGAATCTAGCCCGGCTGCTGGGCAAACCGCGATTCGAACAGCAACTGCAGCTATCCGCAAATTCGGTGGCCGCGGCCAACACGGTTTTCTCGAATGCCTGGGGAGGCGCCCTGGCGCCGGTCGAGATAAACATGGCGCAAGGGGCCGGCAAGCTTTCCCTGACCGGCCAGCTGGACCCGGTATTGCAGGAGTCGGTGCAGGCGGCGCGGACCTACTGGCGGGTCCACGCCGAGGACCTTGGCACCAGCACCGAGGACTTCGACAAGCTTGACTTTCACGTTCACATCCCGGCCGGCGCCCAGCCCAAATCCGGTGCATCCGCAGGCATGTCGATCTGCGTGGCGATGCACTCGGCGCTCACCGGTCGACCGGTGCGGGCCGATACCGTGCTCTCCGGCGAGATCACGCTCCAGGGCCGGGTGCTCAAGACGCAGGACGTCAAAGCCAAGGTTTTGGCCATCGGCCGGGCCGGATTGGGCCGATTTGTCCTTCCGGCCGAGAATTGCGACGACCTTGAGGAAGTGCCATCGCAATTGCGGAAAGGGATCGACTTCATCCTGGTGCGCAGTGTTGACGAAGTACTTGCCGCGGCCCTGGCCCGGTAGCGGGCACGGAATCGGCGGCCGGCGCCGGTGATTAGGCTCCTGACAGACCTGCTGGGAGTCTTTTCCGCCGATATTGGAATCGACCTTGGCACCGCCAATACGCTGGTGTACGTGCGCGGCCGGGGAGTGGTCGTCAACGAGCCCTCGGTGATTGCCATCGAACAAATCTCGGGCCGCATTCTGGCGGTAGGCAGCCCGGCCAAGGCGATGGTTGGCCGAACGCCGCAGAACATCGTTGCCCACCGGCCCCTGCACGACGGGGTGATCGCCGATTTCGACGTGGTGGAGCAAATGCTGCGCTATTTCATTTCACGCGTTCACCCGCAAACCCTATTCCTGCCGCGGCCGCGAGTAATCGTCGGTATCCCCTCCGGGGTAACCGAGGTTGAAAAACGCGCAGTCCAGGAAGCCGCGATATCGGCCGGGGCGCGCGACGCCTACCTGGTCGAAGAGCCGATGGCGGCCGCAATCGGGGCGAACATGCCCATCCAGGACGCGGTCGGAAACATCATCGTCGACATCGGCGGGGGTACGACCGAAACCGCGGTGATTTCTCTGGGCGGGGTGGTGCTGGCTCATTCGGTGCGGATCGCCGGTACCGAGCTCGATCAGGCAATCATCGATTACATGCGCGCCGAACACGGACTGCTGATCGGCGAACGCTCGGCCGAAGCCTGCAAGATCGATGTTGGGTCGACCCGCCCGTTCGAGGGCGAAGGCGCGACGATCGTGCGCGGCCGTGATCTCGCCTCGCGCCTGCCGCGGTCGCTCGAGGTCTCCAGCGGCCAAATACGCGAGGCGATCACGCCGGTGGTATCCGAGATTCTCAATTGCGTGAACACCGCCCTCGAGTCGACCCCGCCCGAGCTTTTGGCCGACATCATGATCTCGGGCATTTGTCTGGCGGGCGGCGGGGCGCTGCTGCGCGGCATCGAATCGAGCATTGAGAGCGTCACCGGTATTTCCGCCTACGTGACCGAGCGGCCCCTGGAGGCGGTTGCGATGGGCACTGGAATCTGCCTCGAGAACATCGACCTCTATCGCGACGTGTTCGTCGGCGACGGGGTCGCGGCCCGTTAAAAGGAACGCGCTGCCGGTGGGCCGCCCGCGAATTCCGCTCTTGGCCCTCGTCCTGGGGGCGGGTCTGTGTCTTCTGCTGGCCATCCTGCACAACAACGGCTTGCTCAGCCCGGTCGAGAACGCCACCCTGCGCGCCGCCGCACCGGTCCAGTTGGGGCTGCGCCGCGTAGCCGAGGGGGTCGGCAGCACCCTGCAGTCTGTGCCGCGCCTTGGCTCGTACGCCGAGGAAAACCGCCAGCTACAGGAGTCGGTCGATGTTCTTCAGGCCGAACTCGCCCGCCTGCGACAGCAGTCCCGCGATGACGCCGAGTTGGTCGCAGCGGCCAATTTCGCCGCCGCTTATCCGGAATTTGAACTTGTGAGCGCCAACGTGGTGGCGCGCGACGGGTCGGCCCTGCACGAACTGCTGCAGATCGACCGCGGCAGCGCCAACGGAGTGGTCGTAGGAATGGCGGTAATCTCGACCGGCGGACTTGTGGGCAGGGTGGTCGACGTGGTTGAGGAATCGGCGCGGGTATTGCCGATCAACAGCCCGGATTCCTCGGTTGCGGTATCGGTCCAGGGAGAAACCGAGGACATCGTGGGCTCGGTCCAGGGAACCGGCACGGCACTGCTGGAAATGGACAACGTGCTGCTCGGCGACAAGATCACCCCGGGACACTTCGTCGTCACATCGGGTCTCGGGTCCCAGATACCCCGCGGCATATTGGTGGGACAAATAGTCAAGGTGCGCGACCGCGCCGACATAATCACCCGATCGGCCGACGTGCGACCGGCGGTGAACAATGACGAGTTGAAGCAGGTCCTCGTGATTCTGGCCGAGGTTGAATCGTGATGAGCGCCGGTCCGCGCGAAATCATCCTGGTCCGACGCACCGTGCGTCGGCCCTGGACCGAGCTCAGCATGGCAGCCGGCCTGGCGGGCCTGGTCTTAATTCAGGCCAGCTGGGAGGGGGTGTTGTCGGTGTTCGGACAACTCCCCGACCTGGCCCTGGTCCTACTGGTCGTCTGGGCGGTCCGATCGCGCCGCAACGCCGTGCTCTGGGCGGCCATCGGGGCCGGATTGCTGGCCGACGTCCTGGGCGGCACAGTCCCCGGCAGCCAATCGGCCGCGCTGATGCTGGCGGTGGCCCCGGCGGTGACCTGGCGATTCGTCCTGTTCGGCAGCACGCTGGCCTGGGCGGTATGCGCGGTAGCCGCCGGGACCGCGATCTATTACCTGGTTTTCGGGGCGCTCCTGTCGCTACAGGGCCTGACGGTCGCGGCCGAGTCGGCCTTAGCCGCCGGAGCTTACGCCGTGCTGCTCAACTGTCTGCTGGCGGCGGCCGCGCACTGGATCAGCGACCTTGTAATCGGTTACCTTTGGCCGCGCTCGAATCGGCTCCGCTCGCGCAGGCAATTCGGGGGAATCCGCCGATGAGCCAGAATCCGGGCCGCACCGATCAACGTGCCAAGGACCTGACCACACGGCGCAAGCTGATTCTGGGTGCGGCGGCCGGCGGGGCCGGAGCCCTTCTGGTCGGGCGGATGTGGCAGCTGCAGATCTTCCAGCACGAGGACTTGGCGCTAGAAGCCGAGGCCAACCGCACCCGAGTCGAAGAGGTGCCCCCGGTTCGGGGCATGGTGTTTGACGCCAGCGGGCGCCGCCTGGCCGACAACGTGCCGGTGTTTGATTTCTGGCTTGACACCGCCGGGGTCGATGTCGAAACCCTTCCCGACCTGGTCGCCGCCACCGCGGTCCCGATCGGGGCCGACCCGCCGGAGCTGTTCCGCACCCTCGAACGGGCGATCCTGAATGGATTCGGCGAGATTGAAATCGCCCGTAACCTGGATCGAAATACGGCATTGGTGGTCCGCGAGAACACCTTTCGTTGGCCCGGTATCGACCTGCGCCCGCGCTACCGCCGCGAGTATTTCAACGGCCAAACCATGGGCCAACTGGTGGGATTCACCGGCCCGATTCCGGCCGAATCCCGGGACTCCTACCTTGACCGCGGCGTAAGCCTCTCCGAAGACGTCGGATTGTCCGGAATCGAGATGCGCTTCCAGGACGATCTGCGCGGCACCAGCGGGCGCCGCCTGCTGGAAGTGGGGGCACTCAAACAGGACATCCGCGAACTCCACTACACCGCTCCGGTGACCGGCGCCAACGTTCATCTGACGATCGACTCGCCGTTCCAGGCCGGCATCACCGCGGTCCTGGAGCGGTTCCTTTCGCCCGAAGGTGCGGGAGTGGTGATCGTGCTCGACCCGCGCAACGGCAACGTGCTAGCCCTGGTCGACTACCCGACTTTCGACAATTCGTCGTTTGCCGCCGGAATCTCGGACGACGAATTCCAGGGCCTGATCTCGGACCCGCGCCACCCGCTGATTAACCACGCCATATCCGGTCTTTATCCGCCCGGCTCCACGTTCAAGATCGTCGCCGCCGCGGCCGCCCTCGAGGAAGGGGTGGTAAACGCCGAGACTCCATTCGAGTGCAGCGGCCACCTGATCCTGCCATCGGGCTGGATCTTCCACGACTGGCTCAAATCCGGGCACGGCACCGTTGACCTGCACCGGGCGATCGCCGAATCCTGCAACGTGTACTTCTACAAGATTTCGGGCGGCGACCCCTACGCCGGCTTCAGCGGCGTCCGCGACAAATCGCTCGCGCGCTATGCGCGCGAATTCGGATTCGGCCGCGCCTCCGGGATCGATCTCCCTCACGAGTCTCCCGGAACCGTCCCCGACCGGACCTGGAAGCAGACCGCTCTCGGCGCCCCCTGGGTCACCGGCGACACTTACCAGGCAGCGATCGGGCAGGGATTCGTCCAGGTAAACCCTCTCCAGTTGGCCAACATGTATGCAGCCATTGGCAACGGCGGCACGCTCTACCGGCCGCGTCTGGTTACCCATTTGACCAACTCCAACGGGGCCACCATTCGCCGACTCAATCCCGAGGCCATCGGCCAACTGCCGGTATCCGGAGCCAACCTGGCCCTGATTCGCCACGCCTTGGATGACGCGGTCCAGGGAATCAACGGCACCGGGTTTCGCGCCCGCACCGGCGCGGTGCGGTTCGCGGCCAAGACCGGTACCGCCGAATACGCCGGTCTGCGCGACGAGAACGGCAACCTGCCCGCACACTCCTGGTTTGCCGGTTACGCTCCATACGAGGATCCCGAAATTGCGTTTGCGGTGCTGATCCGCGATGGCGGCGAAGGCTCCCATACCGCCGCCCTGGTCGCGCGCGACGTGCTCGAGTTCCACTTTGGCGGCAAGGTCCCGCCGTTGCGCTACCCGACCCTGGCCGCCATCCGCGCGGAGGATCCGGAGTGAGGTTGGCGCGACGCCTGGCGGCCCTGGCGGCGCGATTTGAGCGACGCGACGCGATATTGTTCGTCGGCCTGGCCGGACTGATCACCGCCAGCCTGGTGGCGCTGGCGTTTCTGGGGGAGCCGCTCAGCGCCGGGCTGAGCTCGCAGGTGTTGCGGCAGTCGATTTTCGTGGCGCTGGGCGGGGCCGCCTATCTGGCGATGTCGCGGCTCAGCTACCGCGTCTGGTGGTCGCTGTCCTGGACCACCTATGCCCTGGCCATCATCCTTTTGCTGGCGGTATTGCTCTTCGGAGTCGAACGCGGCGGTTCGCAGCGCTGGTTCCTGTTGGGGGAAATCCAGTTCCAGCCCTCCGAATTTGCCAAAATCGCCCTGATCGTGACCCTGGCCCGCTTCTACACTCGCTCGCCGCTGGCTCTAACCACCCTGCGGGGTCACCTGCTGGCAGGGTTGATCACCCTCCCGTTGGCGCTGCTGGTGCTGCGGCAACCCGACTTCGGCTCGGCGATGTTGCTACTGTGCATCTGGCAGGGCATAGCCCTGGCCGCCGGCGTGGCCTGGCGCCGCCTGGTAATCCCGCCGCTGGTCACTCTGGCGCTGTCGCCGCTGATCTGGCTCACCCTGCAGCCGTACATGCGCGAACGGATCCTGTCCTTCTTCGACCCGGGATTTGACCCGCTGGGCTCGGGCTACAACGTCCTGCAGGCCCGCATCGCGATTGGCTCCGGCGGTCTTTGGGGCCGCGGGTTCTCCGAGTCTTCGCAAACCGTGCTCGAGTTCCTCCGCGTCCGCGAAACCGACTTCATATTTGCGGTTATCGCCGAACAGGCCGGACTCATCGGCGCGACCGCCCTGCTGGCCATGTTCGGCCTGGTGATCCTCTACTGCCTGATGGCATCGCTCTCGGCGCAAGATTCATTTGGCGGCCTGATTGCCGCCGGAGTCATGCTTATCTTTGTTTTTCAAGTGGTGATAAACGTCGGGATGAACGCCGGGGTGGTTCCGGTTACGGGACTTACGCTGCCGCTGGTCAGCGCTGGCGGGAGTTCGGTCCTGGCGCTGCTGGCCGGGCTGGGACTGGTGACCAGCGTATCGCACTATCGGGAACCCTCGTACGTCCAGTCGCGCAAGCGCCCCGCGATCGGGGACGTTGGTGAGTGAACCGGTCGTGAACGATGAGCTGCCGCCCCCGCGCGACCCCGTGCGGGTGCAGGTCCCGGCAACGTCGGCCAATCTTGGGCCCGGATTCGACTCGTTCGGGCTGGCATTGGATCTATACGACGAGTACCAGTTCGCGCCCGCGGACGAGCTGGCGATCAGTGTCGACGGCGGCGGGGGCGCCGAGATGGTCTCGCGCGATGAGGGCAACCTGGCGATTGCGGCCGCGCGCCAGCTGTGCGCCCGGGCCGGCGGCGAATTCGCCCATCTGCGATTGCACGAGGTTCTCAGAATCCCGATCCAGCGCGGGCTCGGTTCCTCGGCGGGGGCGATCTGCGCCGGCCTGGTGGCCGCCAATGCGCAGCTGGAGACTCCGGCCACGCTTGAGGAGTTGATCGAGGTCGCGGTGGACCTGGAGGGCCACCCCGACAACGCCGTCCCGGCGCTGGTTGGCGGGTTCTGCATCGTCCTTGACACCGGTCCGCGCCCCGAGTGGATGCGGATTGAACTGCCGGAGGATCTGGCGATCGCGGTAGCGGTGCCTGAACTTCACATTCCGACCGAGGCGGCCCGCCGGATGCTGCCGCGCAGGGTCCCGCTGGCCGACGCGGTCTTCAACGTCGGCAGGTCCGCGATGTTGGTGGCGGCGATCGTAAACCGCGACTACCAGAAGCTGGCCCATGCGATGGAGGACCGGCTGCACCAGCCGTATCGCGGCCAGCTGCACCCGGTCATGGACCACATGATCGGGGCGGCCCTGGCGACCGGCGCCTACGGGGCGGCCCTCTCCGGGTCCGGCTCCACGATCATTGCACTGCACTCCGGCGCTGATGAAACGGTGGAGCTGGCCATGCGCGCGGTTTGCGAAGCGACCGGGATTCCCTGCCGAACCCACGCCCTCAAACCGTCGGCGGAGGGCGCGCGAATAATCGGGGAAAGTTAGGCGATTCGACCCCCTCCGGCCCATATACTTGGCTGCGGCTTGGCCCGCCCGTATACGACCGGTCGTGCCAGCGCGCACCAGACGATGAACCAACCACCAGATATGGCTCCAGTCCATTTCTGGCCCATCCTGGCCCAGGACGCTATTGTGACCGCCGCCCGCGATCGCGACGCCATCGATTGAGCCCTGACCGCGGAACCGTTGTCGTGGTCGACTACGGGTCGCAGTACACCGCGCTGATCGCACGCCGGATTCGCGAAGCCGAGGTATACAGCGAAATCGTGCCGGCCACGGCCGATCTGCCCCAGATCCTGGCCCACAATCCGGTCGGAGTCGTCCTCTCCGGTTCCGATTCGTCCGTCTACGCCGACGGTTCCCCGGAACTGCCGGAAGGGCTCATTGAGAGCCAGTTGCCGGTGCTGGGGATTTGCTACGGTCACCAGTTGGTGGCCCAGAGCCTGGGCGGCGCGGTCGCCGGGGCCGAACGGCGCGAGTACGGTCCGGCCCAGCTGGAGATCACCGATCCCGGGCATCCGCTGTTTAGCGACTTCCCGGCCACCACCCGGGTCTGGATGAGCCACGGCGACCGGGTGATCCTGCCGCCGCCCGGATTCGAGCAGCTGGCCCGCACCGCCAATTCGGAATGGGCGGCGCTGGGCCGTGAAAACCTGATCCTTCTGCAATTCCACCCCGAGGTGTCCCACACCCAGCTGGGTCACGCCCTGCTGCGCAATTTCGCCCTGCGTGTCTGTCGCGCGCGGGCCGACTGGACCCCGTCGCAGTTCGTGTCCGGGACGGTGTCCGAAATCGCCGATCAGGTCGGCGAGGGCCGGGTGATTTGCGGAATCTCCGGCGGGGTGGACTCCTCGGTCGCGGCCGCCCTGGTCCAGCGCGCGGTCGGCGATTCGCTGACCGGGATCCTGGTCGACACCGGAATGCTGCGACTCGGCGAAGTTCCCGAACTAAGGCGCGCCCTGGGACAGCAGTTGGGGGTAAACCTGATCACGCTTGACGCAGCCGATCAGTTCCTGGGACCGCTCGCGGGGGTAACCGATCCCGAGCAGAAGCGCCACATCATCGGTGACAAGTTCTTCGACGTTTTCATCCAGCATGCCGAAGAACTGGGCGGGGCCGAATTCTTCGTTCAAGGGACCATCTACCCGGACGTGATCGAAAGCGCCGCCGCCGGACTCGGTTCGGCCAAGATCAAGACCCACCACAACACCCGCATACCCGATCGGCTGCACCTGGGCCTGATCGAACCGCTGCGCAATCTGTTCAAGGACGAAGTCCGCGCGGTCGGACTCGAACTGGGCCTGCCCGAGGAGATCGTCTGGCGACAACCCTTTCCGGGTCCGGGCCTGGCGGTCCGGATCCTCGGCGAAATCGACGCCGACCGGGTGGCGACCCTGCAACTGGCCGACCACATCTGGCGCGAAGAGATTGCCGCTGAAGGTTACGACCGGGCCGTGGCGCAGTATTTCGCGGTCCTGACCGGAGTGCGGACCGTCGGGGTCATGGGTGATTCACGCAGCTACGGCGAGCTGGCCGCCCTGCGGGCGGTTGAGAGCGACGACTTCATGACCGCCGACTGGTCGCGCCTGCCGCACGAACTCCTGGAGCGTGCCGCGACCCGCATCGTGAACGAGGTGAACGGGGTCACCCGGGTTGTATACGACATCACCTCCAAGCCGCCCGGAACGATCGAGTGGGAGTAGCCGGGTGAGGGTGTTGCTGATAGGTTCCGGCGGCAGGGAGCACGCGATGGCCTGGGCGCTGGCCCGTTCGGCGCGGTTTACAAAGCTATGGACGCTGCCCGGCAACGCCGGTACCGCCGAGTTCGGCGAGAACGTTCAGGGCGTTTCGGCCGCCGACGCCACCGCCGTGGCGGAACTGGCCGGCCGCCTGCGGCCAGACCTAGTCGTTATCGGACCCGAAGAGCCGCTCTGCGCCGGGGTGGGCGACCGCCTGGCGGCAGAAGGGTTCGCCGTATTCGGCCCTTCAGCGGCGGCGGCCGAAATCGAGTCCTCCAAGGCCTTCGCCAAAGAACTGATGAAGCGGGCCGGAATCGCCACCGCGGCGGCGCGCAGCTTCGACCGGGAGCCGGCCGCCGTTGCTTACCTGCGCCAAACCTTCGCCCGCGGCGAGGGGGTCGGCATCGTGGTGAAGGCCGACGGTCTGGCCGCCGGCAAGGGGGTCACCGTCTGCGACGACCTGTCCGCGGCCGAGGCCGCGGTTGCGGAGGCGTTCGGGGGCGCCTTCGGCCCGGCCGGCGAAACGATCCTCTTGGAGGAGCGGCTAATCGGCCGGGAAACATCGGCGCACGCCTTCACCGACGGGCGATCCGTCGCGCACATGCCCTTCTCGTGCGATCACAAACCGGTCTTCGACGGCAACCGCGGCCCCAATACCGGCGGAATGGGTTGCTACTCGCCGCCCGGCTGGCTCGACCGCGGCACGGCGCGGGAAATCCGGCGTTCGGTCACCGAGCGGGCCGTCCGGCGTCTCGCCGAAGAGGGCCGGGAATTCAGGGGCGTTCTCTATCCCGGAATGATGATCACCGCGCAGGGCCCAAGGGTGATCGAATTCAATTGCCGCTTCGGGGACCCGGAGACCGAGGTTCTGCTGCCCAGGCTGAGGACCGATTTCCTGGACGTCTGCGAGGCGGTGTCCACCGGCCGGCTGGCCGAACTCGAATTGCAGTGGGATGAGCGGGCCACGGTCGGGGTGGTGTTGGTCTCGCCCGGATACCCGGGGAGCTATCCGCGGGGGGCCGAGATTGAAGGCCTCGACGCGGTCGATCCGGGGGTCCACGTTTTCCTGGCCGGCGCCCGACGGATCGGTTCCAGGGTGTTGACCGACGGCGGCCGCGTGCTCTGCGTCGTTGCGGCCGGCGCGACGATCGGCGAGGCGCGTTCGCTCGCCTACGACAACGTCGCCCGGATCTCGTTTGACGGCGCCCACTATCGACGCGACATCGCCCTGGACGCCGAACCGGCCGCGCTGGTCCAGGGGGCGGCCTCGTGAGGGTCGCCTGCACCAGCCCACTCGGCTTCGACGGGCCGCGCATCCGCGGCCGGCGGAGTGCCGCCAGGCCATTCGGCCCGGAGATTGCCGGCCGTGCAAACTTATTGGCCCGGGCCGGATCCCGCGCCCCTTGTTCCAGCCTCGATATCGAGTCGCAACGGCAATGATCGATCGCTACACCCGACCCGAAATGGCCGCCATCTGGAACCGGCGGGCCTATTTCGAATACCAGCGCCAGGTCGAATTGGCGGTGGTTCGCGCCTGGGCGAAATTCGGCAAGATTCCGCTGGAAGACTGCGAGCTAATCCAGCGCGCAAGCTTCACCCTGGAGCGGATCGACGAGATCGAGCGCGAAGCCGACCACGAGACCAATGCTTTCGTGACCGCGCTGGCCGAATCGCTGGGTCCGGAATCGCGCTGGCTGCACCTCGGACTGACGTCCTCGGACGTGCTCGACACCGCCGGCGCCCTGCAGTTGCGGGCCGCGCTCGACCAGATCGGCGCCCGTCTGCGGCGGGTTGAATCCGCGGTCGCCAGATTGGCCTTAAAGCACCGCCGCACCGCGATGATTGGCCGCTCGCACGGGATGCACGCCGAACCAATCAGTTTCGGGTTCAAGCTGGCGAACTGGATCGCCGAACTGCGCCGCACGGCGGTCCGGCTGGCTGCCGCCCGCGATTCGATCGCGGTGGGCAAGATCGCCGGCTCGGTAGGAACGCACGCCAACGTGCCGCCGCGCGTGGAAGAAGCCGCCTGTGCCGAACTGGCCCTGGGAGTCGCCCCGGTGGCCTCGCAGATCCTGCAGCGCGACCGCCACGCCGAAGCCCTCTGCGCGCTTGCCCTCTGCGCCAGCACGCTGGACAAATTCGCCACCGAGATCCGACACCTGCAGCGCAACGAGGTAGCCGAGCTTGAAGAGCCGTTCGAGACGTCGCGACACGGCTCCTCCTCGATGCCGCACAAGCGCAATCCGGCCCGCTCCGAACGCATCAGCGGCCTGGCGCGGGTGGTGCGCGCCAATGCCCAGGTAGGACTCGAAAACGTCGCCCTCTGGCACGAACGCGACATCTCGCACAGCTCGGCCGAACGAATCGTGCTGGTCGATTCGACCACCCTGGTCGACTACATGCTCTGGCTATTCGCCGGAATCATGGAGGGGCTGGCGGTCTACCCGCAACGAATGCGGGAAAACCTGGACCTGACCCGCGGCCAAATCTTCTCGCAGGCGGCAATGCTGGAGCTGGTCGAGTCCGGAATGAACCGGCAGGAAGCCTACGACCTGGTGCGCGCCGAGTGCCACGCGGCGGCGGCGACCGGCGAGCATCTGCACGGTCTGCTGGCCAGGCATCCGCAGGTGATTCGGCATATCGAGCCGGAGCGCCTGGCCGCGGTCTTCGACATCGAACGACACCTGCTTCACGTCGACGAAGCGTTCGCCCGCCTGGGCCTTAACCAATTAGATTCCACACCCTTGAAAGGTGCCGATGAACTCGACTAGCCTGCTGCAGACCGAGATCGAAGGACTCGAACTGCTCTCCCGCGGCAAGGTCCGCGACATTTACGCCGTGGGCGAAGACCGCCTGCTCCTGGTCACCAGCGACCGCCTCTCGGCCTACGACGTGGTCCTGCCGGACCCGATACCCGGCAAGGGGGCGGTGCTCAACCTGCTTTCGGCCTTCTGGCTCGAGCGCACCCGCGACATCATCGCCAACCACCTGATCAGTACCGACGTGGCCGATATGGACCTGCCCGCCGGCGCCGACCCGGACCAGCTGCGCGACCGCAGCATGCTGGTGCACCGCACCGAGCCGGTCCTGGTCGAATGCGTGGCGCGGGGCTACATCACCGGTTCGGCGTGGTCCGAGTACCGCCGCGACGGCACCGTTTGCGGCATCAAATTGCCGGCCGGGCTGGTCGAGGCCCAGAAACTGCCGGAGCCGATTTTCACGCCCGCCACCAAGGCCCAGACCGGACACGACGAGAACATCTCCTACGAGCAAATGGTCGATATCGTCGGCGGCGACCTGGGCGCGCGGCTGCGCGACGTGACGCTGGCGCTTTACTCATACGGACACGACTACGCTGCCGACCGCGGCATCATCCTGGCTGACACCAAGTTCGAGTTCGGAATCCTGAACGGCCAGTTGCTGCTCATAGACGAAGTCCTGACCCCCGACTCGTCGCGGTTCTGGGACGCAAGCGGCTACGCGCCGGGGTCCTCGCCGCCCAGTTATGACAAGCAATACGTGCGCGACTGGCTGGTCGATTCCGGCTGGGACAAAGAACCGCCGGCTCCGAATTTGCCACCCGAAATCATTGCCGCCACGAGCCAGAAATACGCGCAGGCGCTGGCTCGAATCAGCGGTTGAAGGGCCAGTTGCCGCGCTACCTGGCCCGGGTCGAAGTCCGGCTCCAGGCCGACGTCAACGACCCGCCCGGCAACACCGTCGCCGACGGCCTGCTGCAACTCGGTTTCGACGGGGTGCGTTCGGTCCGCATCGGCAAGCTGATCGAAATCGAGCTGGAGGCCGACGGCGCCGAGGCGGCGCTGGCCGACACCGAGGCGATGGCCAGCCGGCTGCTGGCCAACCCGGTCATTGAGGACTTTGCGATCCAGGTCCGGGAAACGGCGGCCAGTTGAAGGCGGCGGTGCTGGTTTTTCCAGGGTCCAACTGCGACCGCGACGCGCAGCGGGCGTTGCTGGAATCGTCGGATTTTGCGGCCGATCTGGTCCCCCACGGACGACGCGATCTGGGCGGTTACGACCTGATCGTGCTGCCGGGGGGATTTGCCCACGGCGATTACCTGCGCTGCGGAGCGATCGCCCGTTTCTCGCCCTGTCTGGAGGGCGTTGCGGCGGCCGCCGGGCGAGGCGTGCCGGTGCTGGGCATCTGCAACGGATTCCAGATTCTGCTTGAGGCCGGCCTCTTGCCGGGGGCGATGCTGCCCAACGAGTCAAGCCGTTTCGAGCACGGCTGGATCAGGGTCCGCTGCGAAGCGGCCGACACCGCCTTCACCGCCGCTGCGGCCGAGGGCAACGTGCTGCGCCTTCTGATCGCCCACGGCGAGGGCAATTACCATGCCCCGCCCGATCAACTTGCCCGGATCGAATCCGCCGGCCAGGTGGTCTTCCGGTACTGCGACGGACGCGGCCGGCTGGGACGGGCGCACAACCCCAACGGGTCGGTCAACCACATTGCCGGGGTCTGCAACCAGGCGCGCAACGTCGTCGGCCTTATGCCGCACCCGGAACGGGCCAGCTCCGCCCGCCTGGGCTCGACCGACGGGACCGCATTCTGGGATTCGGCGGCGCGCTGGTTGATGGACCGCCGGTCATGATGCCGAGCGCGGCCCAGCTCCGGGCGGTCTCCATGACCGAAAACGAATACCGCCGCTGCCGGGACATGCTGGGTCGGGCGCCCAACGAGGTGGAACTGGGGATTTTCGGGGCGCTCTGGAGCGAGCACTGCGGCTACAAGCACTCCCATGCGCTGCTCAAGCGACTGCCGAGCCGATCTCCGCGGATGCTGGTTGGCGCCGGCGAGGAGAACGCCGGCGTGGTCGACATCGGCGAGGGGCTGGCCTGCGTATTCAAGATCGAAAGCCACAACCATCCCAGCGCGGTCGAGCCGTTCGAGGGCGCCGCCACCGGCGTGGGCGGGATCATCCGCGACATCTTCACCATGGGGGCCCGGCCGGTCGCGCTCCTGGACTCGCTCCGGTTCGGACCGCTCAACAGCGACCGCAACCGCTATCTTGCCAACGGCATCATCGCCGGGATTTCCCATTACGGCAACTGCGTCGGGATCCCCACCGTAGGCGGCGACACCGCAGTCGACGAGTGCTACGCCGGCAACCCGTTGGTGAATGCCATGTGCGTGGGGCTGATGCGCCACGACCAGCTCACCCGCGCGGTCGCCGCCGGAGTCGGCAACCCGCTGATCCTGGTGGGCACCGATACCGGTCGCGACGGGGTCCACGGGGCCACCTTCGCCTCAGTCGAGGACCCGGAGCAATCGGCCCGCGGAGTAGTCCAGGTGGGCAACCCGTTCATGGAAAAACTGCTGATCGAGGCCTGTCTCGAGCTGCTGGCCGGCGATTCGGTGGTCGGTCTGCAGGACCTGGGCGCGGCCGGCCTCACCAGCTCCAGCGTAGAAGCCGCCGGGCGCAGCGGAGCCGGGGTCCGTATCGACGTTGCCAAGGTGCCGCGCCGCACGCGCGGACTTTCGCCCTACGAGGTGATGCTCTCGGAGAGCCAGGAACGAATGCTGGTCATAGCCCGGCGCGGCCGCCAGGGCGAGGTCATGGACCTTTTTGAGGGCTACGGCCTGCATTGCGCCGAAATCGGCCAGGTGACCGACGACGGGTACCTGACCGTGAGCGAGTCCGAGCGCACGGTTGCCCACGTTCCGATACGGCATCTGCTGGACCCGCCGCGCTACCGTTACCCGGTCAATCGGCCGCGCTATCTGGAAGAAGTCCAGCCACTGCCAAACCCATCCGAAACCGCCAGTCCCGATCTGGTCGCCGACCTCCTGCAGCTGCTGGCCAGCCCCAACATCGCCAGCAGCGCGCCCATCTGGCAAACCTACGACCAGACGGTGGGCACGCAGACGGTGCGCTCCGGCGGCGGCGACGCGGCGATCCTGGCCATTGCCGGCAGCAACCGCGGCCTGGCCCTGGCGACCGCGGGGAACTCGCGCCAGGTCTACCTGGACCCGCACGCCGGCGGCGCGCTGGCGGTGGCCGCGGCGGCGCGGGCGGTGGCCTGCGCTGGCGCCAAACCGATCGCGATCACCAACTGCCTCAACTTCGGGTCGCCCACCGAGCCGGCGGTCTACTTCCAGCTGGTGCGCGCTATCGAGGGAATGGCCGATGCCTGCAACGCGCTCGATCTGGTCGTGACCGGCGGCAACGTCTCGCTGTTCAACGAGACCGAGGGTCGCCAGATTCATCCCAGCCCGGTCATCGGGATGCTGGGGTTGATCGAAGACGTCGACAAAGCGGTCACCGGCAGCGCCCTGAGGCCGGGCCGGGCGCTGCTGCTGCTGGGGCAGCAGGAGGGCGATCTTTCCGCCAGCGAGTACCTGGCGGTGTGTCGCGATTCGGTGAGCGGCCGGCCACGGATTGACCTGCCGCTGGAGCGACGGCTTTGCGAATTGATCCTCGAGCTGGCCGCGGCCGAACTGCTTTGCGCCGCGCGCTGCCCCTATCGCGGCGGCCTGGCGGTGACCGCGGCCGAGATGGCCATCGAAGGCGGGGTCGGTCTGCTGGTCGACAACCTCCCGCCCGGCGACCCGGAGACCGTGCTCTTCGGCGAACCGGCGGGCCGAGTCCTGATCTCCGCGGACCCGAAACTGGTGGAGCAAATTCGAAAGACCGCAGCCGCAAAGGGTGTTCCGCTGCTGGTGCTGGGGCACGCCCAGGAACCGCGGCACATCGAATTCGGCGACCTTCTAAAGCTGGACCAAGATGCCGCCGAGCGGGCCTGGAAAAGCGGTCTCGCGAACGCCCTCGCCGGGCGGGCCAAATAGAATGGGACTGCCGACAGAAGACCGAAAGGTCCACAGCATAGTCGCCGCGAACCAGAACCAATACTGGTTCAATCCCCAGATGCGGGGATTTGCCGAAGAATGCGGCGTATTCGGCGTTTACGGACCGGGGCACGACGTTGCCCGCCGCACCTATTTCGGGCTCTACACCCTGCAGCACCGCGGCCAGGAGAGCTCCGGAATCGTCGTCAGCGACGGCAAGCGGCTAAAGCTGCACAAACGCATGGGGCTCGTATCCCAGGTCTACGACAACCAGTCGCTGTCCGAACTGCGCGGCGACCTCGCGATCGGGCACAACCGGTACTCGACCACCGGTTCCAACCGCATCGAAAATGCCCAGCCGATCGTCACCGAAACCGAGTTCGGCCCGCTGGCGATCGTGCACAACGGGAATCTGACCAACACCGATGAGCTGCGGCAGCAGTTACTGGCCCAGAACAAAACCATCCTGGGCACCTCGGACACCGAGGTGATCCTGGCGGTCGTGGCCTCGGCGCCCGGATCCGACCCGGTGCAGAAGATCGTCAACGGGATCTCGCAGTTGCAGGGTTCATTCGCGCTGATATTCCTCACCGCCGACCGCCTGATAGCGGTGCGCGACAAGCTGGGCAACCGTCCCCTGTGCCTTGGCCGGAGCGACGACACAATCTTGATCGCCTCCGAGTCGTGCGCGTTCGCCGCCCTGGAAGCAAACTTCGAGCGCGACATCCTGGCCGGCGAAGTAGTCGTTATCGACGCGGAAGGGGTTTCCACGATCAGCCGGGACCACATGGCCCCGCCGGCTTTGTGCCTTTTCGAGTACATCTACTTCGCCCGGCCAGATTCGGACATCGAGGGTGTGAACCTCTATCGCGCGCGCCTGGCAATGGGCCGCGCCCTGGCCCGCCAGGCGCCGGTCGACGCGGACCTGGTGATCGGTATCCCCGACTCGGCCACCGCGGCCGCGATCGGCTACGCCGAAGCGGCTGGAATTCCCTACGGCGAGGGCCTGGCCAAAAGCCGTTACATCGGGCGGACCTTCATCGAACCCGACGACGAAACCCGCAAACTCGGCATCAAGCTCAAGCTGAACGCCCTGCCGGCGATTACGGCAGGAAAACGACTGGTCGTGGTAGACGATTCGATAGTTCGCGGCAACACGACCCGCGAAATCGTAAAGCACCTCAAAGAGGCCGGTCACGCCGCCGAAGTCCACATGCGGATTTCGTCCCCACCGGTCCGCTGGCCGTGCTTCTACGGAGTCGACATCCAGCAACCGAGCCAGTTGATCGCCCACGCATTTTCGGTCGACCAGATCTGCAGCAGCATTGGCGCCGACTCGCTTGCCTATCTGACCCTGGACAGCCTGAAAAAAGCCGTAGATTCGCCCAGGGCGCAGCTTTGCACAGGCTGCTTCACCCGCGACTATCCGGCGCCGGTGCGCCCCGGGGTCGGCAAGCACGCGTTCGAACCGGCAGTCGAACCGGCCCTGACCCCCTAGAACCGAAATTGCCCGGGCCCATTAGCTATCGCTCCGCCGGGGTCGACATTGCAGCCGCCGACGAGCTGCTGGAGGACCTGGGAGAGCGCCTAAAGTCCACGTACACGCCCCTGGTACTGGCCGGATTGGGCGGGTTCGGCGGAGCCATGCGGCTGCCTCCCGGTATGTCCGATCCGGCTCTGGTGCTCAGCATCGATTCGGTTGGCACCAAGATCGCCGTGGCGGCCCGCCACGGACGGCTTGAATCCATCGGGGCCGACCTGGTCAACCACTGCGCCAATGACGTCCTGGCAATGGGCGCGCGGCCACTGGCGTTTCTCGATTACGTCGCCCACAGCGATTTGCCCAACAGCGCGCTCGAAGCGGCGATCGGCGGCGTGGCCGACGCCTGCCTTAAGCATTCGGTGCCTCTGATCGGGGGCGAGACCGCCCAGCTACCGGGCATCTACCGGAGCGGTCAGCTCGATCTGGTCGGCGCTATGGTCGGTGTTGCCGAGACCGAGCAGTTGCTCACACCGGACAGAGTCTCGTCTGGGGACTTGCTGATCGGCCTGCCGTCCAACGGAATCCACACCAACGGGTATTCGCTGGTGCAACGCGCCCTGGACGGACTGGATCATTCCGCACACAATCCGGAGGTGGGTCGGCCGCTGATCGACGAAATGCTGGCGGTGCACCGCAGCTACGTGAACGAGTTGACCCCATTCCTGGACCGAATTCACGGCCTTGCCCACATTACCGGCGGCGGAATCTGCGCCAACACCGCACGGATCGTACCGCCCGGGCTTTCCGCCCAATTCGGCTGGGGCAGCTGGCAGGTACCGCCGATATTCCACCTGATCCAGCGCCGCGCCCAGATTGGATTCGAGGAGCTGGCGCAAGTTTTCAACCTGGGGCTCGGAATGGTTGTGATCGGCAGGCGCGAATTGGCCGACGACCTGGTCCGGCAGATCCCGGGCAGCACCCTGGTGGGCCAGGTAATCGAGTCCGCCGGGGCGCGGGCCGAGATCCTGCGTTGAGCAAGCCCTTGCCGCTGGCGGTCCTGGTCTCGGGCCGCGGATCCAATCTGCAGGCCATCGCAGACGCCTGCCGCCAGCGAAAAATCCTGGCCGAGGTCAGGATCGTCATCTCGAACCGTCCAGACTGCCGGGGCATTGAATTCGCCCGCCAGGCCGGTATCGAGACTTTCGCCTTGGGGCGGATTCGCGCCGGCGGGCGCGCCGCGCAGATGGCCGGGTTTGCCGACGCGGCCGGGGCGGCCGGTGCCGAATTGGTGGTCTTGGCAGGATTTGACCGGCTGGTCAGCGGGGCCCTGCTGGACCGATTCGCCGGCCGGATCATCAACATCCATCCGTCGCTGCTGCCGGCGTTCGCCGGGGCGATGGCCCCCGGACCGCAGTCAGCCGCCGTCGACGCCGGAGTCAAATACGCCGGCTGCACGGTTCATCTCGTCACCGACGAACCCGACGCCGGCCCCATCCTCGACCAGGCGATCGTAAGGGTCTGTGACAACGACGATCCGCAGCGGCTGGCAGAGCGGATCCTGGCGGCCGAGCATCGGCTGCTGCCATCGGTAATCGACCGGCTGGCCCGCTGCGAGCTGCGTGTCGTAGGTCAGCGGACCACGTTTTCATGCATGCCCGGGGATTGAAAATGTCCCGTCGCGCCCTGCTTTCGGTTTCGGACAAGTCCGGCGTCGTCGAATTCGCCCGCGCCCTTGTAGGGCTCGGCTTCGAAATCCTCTCCACCGGCGGCACCCTGCGCACCCTGCGCCAAGCTCGTGTGCCGGCCGTCCAGGTGGCCGAATTCACCGGTCAGCCCGAGGTATTCGGGGGGCGGGTCAAAACCCTGCACCCGCGAGTCTTTGGCGGAATCCTGCAGCGACGCGACGATCCCGGCGACCGGACCGAGGCCGCCCGCGCCGACATTCCGCCAATCGAGGTCCTGGCCTGCAATCTATACCCGTTCGCCGAATCGCTAATGGCCGGAGGCGAACGGGACGAATTGGTCGAGCAGATCGATATCGGCGGACCCGCGCTGATCAGGGCCGGGGCCAAAAACTCGGACAGCGTGTTCGTGGCGACCGATCCGGCCGATTACCCGGCCATCCTCGGGGCATTGACGGATGAGAGCGACGCCGCCGAGCTTCGCAGAAACCTGGCCGCCAAAGCCTTTGCGGTCACCGCCGGATACGACGCCCTGATCGCGCTCTGGTGGGCCTCGGCTGCTCAGGAAGCGCCTCCGCGAATGGTGTTGCCGCTGGAGAAAGTGCGCGACCTGCGTTACGGCGAGAACCCGCACCAGGGATTGGCCGCCCAGTACCGCATCGGACCCGGGCCGGAAGGGGCCGGATTCCGTCAGCTGCTGGGCCCGGCTCCGTCGTACAACAACATCCTTGATCTGGAATCGGCCTGGGCCACGGCCAGCGACTTTTCCGATCCGGCCTGCGCGGCCATCAAGCACGGCAATCCCTGCGGCTTGGCGATCCACGCCGAACAGGCAGAGGCATTCGCAAGCGCCCGCGCCGGCGATCCGCAGGCGATTTACGGCGGAGTCGTGGCATTCAATCGGCCACTCCAGTTGGCGACGGTAGCGGCCATGCGCAGGGTGTTCCTGGAAGTCGTGGTGGCGCCGGAAGTCGAACCCGACGCCCTGGAGCGACTCGCGCGCCGGCGCAACGTGCGGGTGTTTGCCCGCGCCGAGGGACGATCGGCGCTGGACGGGACGGCGTTCGCCGGAATCGCCGTGACCGGAAGCGGCAACGGCGTGCTGATCCAAGAACGCGACCTGGCGCCTGACCCCGAGGGTGAATATGCGATCGTGACCGCACGCCGGCCCGACCGCGCCGAACTGGATGACCTGCGGTTCGCCGCCCGCGCCGTCAAGCACGTAAAGTCCAACGCGATCGTCATAGCCCGCGAGCGGGCCCTGGTCGGGGTCGGAGCCGGACAGATGAGCCGGGTACGGGCGGTGGAATTGGCGGTGGAGCAGGCCGGCGCGCGTGCGCGCGGAGCGGTCCTGGCATCGGACGCGTTTTTTCCGTTCGCCGACGGCGCCCAGATCGCGTTGGCGGCCGGCGTTCGGGCCATCATCCAGCCGGGCGGCTCCAAGCGCGACGACGAGGTGATTGCCGCCTGCGACCGGGTCGGCGCGGCCATGGTCCTTAGCGGACGCCGCCACTTCCGTCACTAGGATGCGCGCCGTGGCCGATTCGGCGCCCTGGTACTGGGACGCGGAGCGATTGGCCGCGGCCTATCGGTCCGGCGAAACCGACCCGGTCGAGGTGACCGAACTGTTCTTGACCCGAATCGCCGAGATCGACCCGTCGTTCAATTCATACCGGCTCGCCACCGCGCCCCGGGCGCGGGCCGACGCCGAGGCCGCCCGCCGGCGACTCCGGGCCGGGGCGCCGCTCGGTCCACTAGACGGAATACCGATTGCGCTCAAGGACCTGATCGACACCGCCGGAATCGAGACAACCTACGGGTCACGCATCCTCTGCGGACGAATCCCGGCGGCCGACGCGGCCGTGGCGCGGAGGCTGCGCAGTGCCGGCACGGTGCTGCTCGGCAAACTACACCTGCTGGAATTCGCAATGGGCAGCATAACCGGGAACGCCTATTTCGGTCCCTGCCGCAATCCGTGGAACCGCGACCACTTCAGCGGGGGTTCCAGCACCGGTTCGGGGTCCGCGGTCGCCGCCGGAATGGTCCTGGGAGCGCTCGGCACCGACACCTCCGGTTCGATCCGGCAGCCGGCCGCCTGGTGCGGGGTCGTGGGCCTGAAACCAACCAACGGCAGCATCAATCTGGCCGGAATCTTTCCGCTTTCGCCAACCTGCGATACCGTCGGGCCGCTGGCGCGAACCGTTGCAGACGCCGCATTGCTGCTGGATGCGATCGCCGACCATCCGGCCGGGATTTCCCAAGCGGCGCGACCGCGTTCGCTGGCCGGCATCAAGATCGGCGTACCGGAAACCTGGGTGGCGCAATCGGTCACCGACCAGGTCGCGGACGCCTATGAAAAAGCGCTCGGCGTTCTGGACGGGCTAGGCGCCGACCTACTGCCGGTCGAACCCGGTTTCATAGAAGACGAAGTCACCCGGACCTATCAGTCGATCGTCTTGTATGAGGCGGCAAATGCGCACCGCGCCTGGTACCCCGAACGAGCCGCCGACTACGCCCCTTACCTGCGCGGCAATATCGAAGCCGGTCGCCGGGTAAGCAAAGAAGGTTATGCGGCCGCGATCGAGCGTCGAGGGTCCTGGCGGGAGCGGACCGCGCTCGCCCTGGCCGACGTCGCGGCGGTGGTCACTCCGACCCAGCCAACCGAGGCGCCGCAGTTGAACTGCGACATCGCGCAGGTGGCCGGTCAGGCGGTCAGCAGCCTGGCCATCCGCGGGCGATTTACGATGCCCTGGTCAGTGGTGGGCTGGCCGGCCCTCTCGCTCCCGGGGGGATATTCGCGGTCCGGGCTCCCGATCGGCATTCAATTTGCGGCTCCACCCGGAGCCGAATCCCAGCTATTTGCAATCGCCGCTTCATTCGAAGGAGCCGCCCCTCACGGCATGCCGCACCCGGTTCCCTAGCGGGGAACCAGGTCAGGGCTTGGTATTGAGGTCTGGGTCAATATGCGGAATAACCCCATCGAATCAGCCGCCCGTGGCGCGTGACCACGGCGCGGTGGACCGGACCGCCGCTCCGCTCATAGCAACCTTGGTGGCTCGCACGCAGGCAACGGGTCGCAAGTGCCGGAAGGGAAGCGCGCGACGGCCGGCCCTGACCAAAGACCCGGCGAATGGCTGCGGTCCCACTCTGCGAGGCTCGCCTTCGCGGCGTTCGGATCCATGCCGCGCCTGTGTGGCACTACCGGGAGTGGGCATCACGTTGATCCTCAGCGAGATTCGTGCGCGCGGCTGTGGGCAACCATGAACGATAGATCAGCTGCGCCCATCATGGGATCAGGCGAATGTCGCGCCGAAACCCTGCAATAGTCCGGTAGCATCCGAACGGCATCAACCGGGCGAATCCGTATGGGGATGGAAGGAGTGCGGAAGTGAAAAAGAGCGAATTCCCACCCTCAAGAGTGCCGAGGTACGCATTCGCCGCGACCCTAGAGGAGCAGGAAAGGCAACTGGAGACTAATCCCCTGGTGCTGCGGATGAAGGCTGCGCGCAGGGAGAAGGCGTCGGATCCCCACCGTCCCATCTATCACTATGTCAACCCAGAAAACACGCTCAACGACCCGAACGGGCTTTGCTATTGGGAGGGGCGCTGGCACCTGTTCTATCAGGCGTGCCCGCCTGAGGATGTGCGACAGCACTGGGGACACGCGGTCAGCGACGATCTTATCCACTGGCGCGACCTTCCCTACGCACTCCATCCGGGACCAGAGGAAAGGTGCTACTCCGGAGCCGCGCTCGTCGAAGGCGACCGGGTCGTGGCCATGTACCACGGTGTCGGAGTCGGCAACATGGTGGCCGTGTCCCGCGATCCCCTGCTGTTGAACTGGGAGAAGCTCGCGGCCAATCCCGTGATCCCCTTCGGCACCAGGGGCGAAGCGCCGCTTCCTCACGGGGTCTTTGATCCCTGCATCTGGTCCAAGGATGGTGCGTACTACGCTCTGTCTGCCGGGATCCTCCCCTACAGGCCCGGCGGCAAGCACGTAGCCACCGAGTACCTATTCCGCTCGCAAGACCTGGAAGACTGGGAGTACCTCCATCCCTTCATCGAGGGCGACCGCTTTACGGTTCTGGGGGATGACGGTGCCTGCCCATACTTCTGGCCGATAGGCGATCGACACATTCTGGTGTTCTTCAGCCACCTGAGCGGCGGCCAGTACTTGTTAGGCGACTACGACCGAAAACGCGACAAACTCGTTGTCGATGCGCACGGCCGGTTCAACTTCGGAGCCGCGTTCCCGGGCGGCGTTCACGCACCCACGGCCGCGCCCGACGGGAACGGCGTCGTCGTCCTGTTCAACATGAATCCGGGCAAGCCCACTTACAAGATGAACGACTATTTGGGCGGGTTTTTCGGAAATCCGCCAGATGGTGGCGCAAGGGACGATGACCCTTCCCGGTTTGCGCGGGACTGGGACCAGATTCTCACGCTGCCGAGGCGCCTCACGCTGCGCAACAAGTACGACCTGAATGTCGAGCCCGCCGGAGACGTCGAATCCCTGAGATACGACCACCGGCACATCGGCCGGACTGTTCTGCCAGCTAACCGTGAGATCGTGCTCGATGAAATCAAGGGGAGTGCCATCGAGCTGCAGATCGACGTCGATCCGAAGCTTGCGTCGATGTTCGAAGTCGACGTCCTGCGTTCCCCGGGCAAGGAGGAATTCACGCGAATCTGCTTCTTCGACCGCAGAGGGCACAAATATCGGGAACCGTTCGCCAATGACGATCGTTCCAACTTGGTCATGTCGACGATCCTCTCGAACCCGACTCGCTACGAAGGCGTCATATCAATCGACAACTCCCGCGCCTCGACGCTCCCCGATGCGCTGTCGCGGCCACCCGAGTCGGCGCCGGTGCACATAGAGCCCGACGAACCGATCCGGTTGCGAATATTCGTCGACCGAAGCGTCGTCGAAGTCTTTGTGAACGAAAAGCAGTGTGTTGCGGTTCGGGTCTACCCGGGCCGCGAAGACAGCACCGGGGTCTCGGTGCTGTCTCAGGGCCAGCAGTCGGAGCTGCTTTCGCTCGATTGCTGGCAGATGAGAAGCATTTACGAATGATCAGCCGTTCGGCGGGGAAGAAAGGCGCCAGCGCCGTTCCCGGCGGCGGCCGGCGTCTCCCGCACCGGCATCCCGCGTAAACAGTACCGCTCGGCGATTCGTTCGAGCAAGCGGTGCGGACCCTGGTCGGTCGTGAAATGGCCGGACCTCTCGATCCCGGCCGGTTATCCGGCTTCCGGGATCCCGATCGGCAATCAAGCGGCGGCGCCCGGATCCGAATCGCGGGTTTTTGATATCGACGCCTGCTTCTGGGAAGCCACCGGGCGCGGAATCCGGATCGCTAGCGGGCGGCCGGGTTCGGTCCTGGAAGCTTGAGACCGGGGTCGATGTCCGGGAATGCCCCGGCGCTCCAGCCGCTCATGTCCCCGGATATGGCCACCATTGCGCCATTGTCAACGCAATAGGCAAAGTCCGGCACGTGAACCTTCAGCGGGCTCTCGGCGGACAGGCGCGAGCGCAGGCGCAGATTGGCGGCCACCCCGCCGCATAGCAGCACCGAACGCGCGCTGTAGCGACGGGCCGCCAGCAAGGTGTTCTTTATCAGCATGTCGGCAATCGCGTCCTCAAGGCCTGCCGCCATGCGACCGATCGAATCCGGGCTGGCCCGTTCGAACTCGGCCGGATCGCTGGCCCCAAATATCTGGCCGCGCTCGTGTGGGCCCAGCTTGCCGGCGCGGGCGCGGCCGATCGCGCTCTTGATTCCGGCCAGCGAGAAATCCAGGCTGTCCGGCAGACGCGGGCGCGGCAGCCGGTAGGGTTCCAGCCCCGTCGCCCGGGCCTGTTCGGCCGCGGCCTGGATCGCCGGTCCGCCGGGGAATCCGAGCCCCATGATGCGGGCGGCCTTGTCGAACGCCTCACCGACGGCATCGTCGCGGGTACGGCCCAGCAGGCGATGATCGCCGGGTCCATGCATGACGGTCAACTCGCTGTGGCCGCCGGAGACCAGCAGGCAGATCGCGGGAAACTGCGGTTCATCGCCCGGAGACAAATCCAGCCAACAGGCGTGGGCGTGGGCGGCAAGGTGGTTCACCGGCCAGAGGGGTATACCCAGCCGCGCCGCCAGGCCCTGCCCGAAGTTGTAGCCGACCAGCAGCGATCCGGCCAGTCCGGGACCGTAGGTGGCGGCGATCGCATCGATCTCCGCCAGCTCCAGGCCAGCATCGGCAAGGGCTTGCTCAAGCACCGGGCCGATGGCCAATATGTGCTGCCGGGCCGCCAATTCGGGCACGATCCCACCCCAGGCCGCGTGCTCGTCCACGCTCGACTGGGTGGCCAGCGCCAGGCACCGCCGGTCCCGAACGATCGCGATCGATGTGTCGTCGCAGGATGTCTCTATCCCCAATACGGCAATGGAATTGGAATCAGACATTCGAGCGCCAGTGAAAGCGTTCGCTCAGGCGGGTGCGAGTCTGGTCGAGGATCTCGTCGAACAGTGGCGAATTGATGTCCTCGGACCACATCACGATCGCGTCCTCGCGATTGTCCGAGTAATAGCGCTTGCGAACCGCTTTTTCAAAAAAACCCATGCGCCGATAGATGCTGCGCGCCCGCTGGTTGGATTCACGGACCTCGAGCGTGAGGCGCTTCATCCCGCGCGACCGCCCGAGTTCGGTTACCAGCAGCAGCATCAACCTTCCCAGTCCGAGGCTCTGGTAATCAGGATCGACCGCGATTGTGGTTATGTGGACCTCGTCGACCAGGAACCAAGCGCCGATGAATCCGACCAGGTTTTGCTCGTTCCAGTCCTCGCGTCCCGCCAAGCGGCGCAAGATTCCTCCGATTCGCGCCGGCGGCAGCGGTCCGCCAGGACTCTTGACCGGCTCTCCCAACCTCAGCACGAGATAACAGGCGCTGTCGGAGCGCCGCAGTTCGGCGTTGAATGCGTTGCGCGGCCACGGCGAATCGAAGCAGCGGCGCTCGACGTAGCGCACCGATGGAATGTCCTCGTGGCGCATCAGGTCGATCTGCACTCCTCCGGAGAGCATTTCGGTCAATTCCGAATTCAACGTTCCTCCCTGCGGTTCCGGTTCAAACCGCCGCCGGCCCCAGCGCCGGGCGGGTGACGTAGATCGGGCGCAAAATCTTCGATTCATCGGGCGACTTTTCAACGAGCAAGTGCTGCCCTAGCTCGGCGGTCAGCCGGGCCGCGGGTCTCGGCAACGGGCGGCCCAAATCGCGCGGATCAATCCAGACTCGTTCGCCGGGCGGCGGCTCGGCCGAGACAACCCGGTGCGCGGCACCGGCGGGATGCCAGCCCGATTCTGCGACCGACCCGGATTGACCGAATCGGATCCGCCCGCCGCCGCTGGAGCAAATCTGCAGCCGGTCGGCTGGCTGGCCGACCGCCCCGGCCAGCATCTGAAACAGACTGACACCGTACAACCGGGCATCGTCGGCCCGGGCCAGACCCATTGCGAACGCCATTCCGGTTCGAATCGCCGAGAACTTGCCCGGACCCATCCCGACCGCTACGGCCGCGATTTGCGCGTCCGGCTCCGGCAAGACCTGTCGCAGCAAGGTGCCCAGATTGGCGGAATTGAGCTCGGCTTCGGCGTATCGGGTCCGCGCGCCACCATGACCCAGCAGGCAAAACCCTAATCGGTCGAATCCGCAGTCAATGCCCAGCACTAACCCGTCCTGCGACTTCACCAGGGGTCCTTCCCCAGCCGCGCCAATAGCGCGCGGGCGGGATCGCTGCGAGCCCGCAGACCGATTCGCCGGCGGTTCGGCCCGGTAACTGCAATAAGCACCTCCAGGATCGCCGGACCGCCGAGACCGCCCAGCAGGCCGTTCAACGACTCGCTGGGCCATTCGACCGCCACAACGGCCGGCGCCGCCAGCGGTTCATCCAGGCCGGCGTCTTCGATGTCGGCCTCCGGGATCCTGAATAGATCCATGTGGACGAGCGGCAGGCGACCGCCCCTATAGTGACTGCAAAGCACGAACGTCGGCGAGGTTACCGGGCCCTCCGATCCAAGTCCGGCCGCCAGGCCCTTGACCAGAACAGTCTTCCCGGACCCGAGTTCGCCGTTAAGCAGGAGAAGGGTACCGGCTCCGGCAACCTGGGCCAGCGACCGGCCGAGTAAGCGGGTTCGCCCGGGATCGGGCGAATCAATGCTGCGGTCGCAGCGGGGCCGGTCGTTCATCGCCCGGACGCCGTCGCCGAATTGCAGACAGATAACAAAATGAATCTAGTGATCCCGCGCACCGGGATCGGGCTGCGCGAAACGGGAGGACACCGAATCGGCTTTTTCGCGGGTGCATCGGCGGTCACGGTGCTGGCGATCGGCGCGCTGTTGTGGCGGCTGTTGCCCGGTTTCGTATCCGGCGAGAACAAGACCGGTCACTACCGTGCCCGCGCCGGACGGCGGAGTCGACGGTTGCCGCTGGTCGGCGGCCCGGCCATTCTGGCGGGGATTGGCGCGGCGGCAATTGCCAGCGATTCCGAACCCACTCTGGCCTGCCTGGTCGCGGCGGCGGCTTTCTTCCTCGGCGGGCTGGTGGACGACCTGCTCAAAGCGCGGCGGGGGCGTGGACTGAGCGAGCGAGCGAGCATGATGGTCGCGGTTTTCTCGGCAGCCTGGGCCAGTGGCTGGCTGCTGGCAGCCGAACCCACCACCGGCGCGTTTGCTCTCGCTAACTGGATTGACAACTCGGTCCTGCTGGCCGGCTGGTATTTCCTACTAATTTTGGCCATTGCCCTGGGGGCAGGGTTCAGCGACGGCATCGACTCTTTGGCAGCGGGACTGGGACTGATTGGCCTTGGCGCGCTCTGGATTGGGGGCGCGGGAAGCGCCGGTGAAACGGCTGCACTGATCGGAGCCGGATTGGCCGGATTTTTGGCCCTGAACCTGCCTGGCCGGGGTCGGCGTCTGGCTTTGATCTACCTGGGCGACAGCGGCGCGCTGCTGATCGGCGTTCTCCTGGCGGGAACGGCGATCCTCACCGGTTACGACCTTCTGCTGCCGCTGTTGGCCGGGGTCTGGATTCTTGAAGGCGCATCATCCCTGGTCCAGGCAAAGCTGCTGGTGCCCCTCTATCGGCGTTCCCGCCGGCTCGGCGGCGTCGACCACCGCACCCGGCCCTACCAGCATTTCCGTTTGCCGTTCATTGCAACTCCGCTGCATCACCATCTCGACATCTGCGGTCTTGGGCGGTTCCGGACAGTTTCGGTTCTCTTCGCCTTGCAAGTGGTGTTTTCAGGCCTGGCATTGCTAAGCATCGCCGTGTTGTCGGCCTGGCAGGCGGTGCTGCTGGCGGTGGTCGCCTGCGGATTGGCCTGGTTGGCCATCTCCAGCTTGCGAACGGCCCGGATTTTCTTGCGCGAGAGAGCCGGGCGACGTGAAATCGTGTTTCGCCACGGACGGTGGGGATTCCTCTCTATCGAGCGTGATCGGCTCACGGTACCACCCGGAGCGGATGTGCCGGGCGAGGTCGGCGGCGGTTGGTTGGATCCCTCAACCGCGGCAGCCCGGTGGGACCGGTTGCGGACCAGGGTCGAGCCCTGATGAGGGGCGGACATCCAAGCGACAGACTCCTTGCGGCGTTGCTGGGAGCGTGCGGCGCAATAGTGCGCGAACCGCTCGGCGAACGGACCCGCCACCAGGTGCAGCGCATTCGCGCCGGCCGGCGCAGCTGGGTGCTAAAAACCTACCGGCGCGAAACCGATGAGCACTTTGCGCACCGCTTCCGCCGCGAGGAGCGCGTCCTGACGCTTCTGGCGGCTTCGGCGCCGGGGCTCGCGCCGGCACTTGAGGCCGGAGTCATAGGAACCGACCAGGCGTTTCTGGTCATGGACGATCTGGGGGTGGGAGCGGCCAGCCTGCACCGGGTGCTCAGCGGCTCCGGGTGCCCGATCGAACCGCTCGCCAAGGCGGTGGCAGCGCTGGCCGAGTGGCACGCCGTCACCGCGGATCTGCACGACTTATTGGCCGCGTTCTGTCAGAGCATCGTGCTGGATCGAAACGATCGGGAAACGCTGGCGCGCCGACACCTCCTCGCCCTCCGGCGAATTGGTGTGGAGTTGCCGGCAGCTAAGGCCCGTTCCTTTGCGGGCCGGGTCATCGATCCCCTGCTGGAGAGCGCGCCGCGGGTCTTACACAACTCGGCGAATGCGCTAAATTTCGTCGTTCGGGCGGACGGATCGGTAGCGCTGATCGACTTTGAGACTATTTCGCTTGGGCCGCTCGAAATCGACCTCGGCGAACTGGCGATACACCCCGCTGTGTTCGGCCGCCACGGCCTTGCCGGGACGGCCGCCTTGTACCCGGGCGATGTGGACCCGGAAGCGCTGGCGCGCGCCGGCTTGCTGCGGGCCATCGATTCCTGCGGGGCGCTGGCGCGGCAGGCGCGGCAGGACCCCGATCCGGAGTCGGCCGGCAAACTGGATCGCCGTGCGCGCCGCTACCGGGAAGTGGCCATCCAGATTGCCGAAGAGATCGGCGTCGACGACTGCGGGATTCCGGCAGCGTGATCCTGCTTGAAGACTTTCTGACCGCGACCGGCGGACGCCTAAGCGGTTCGGTGGAGCGCCGGCGTTGGAGCGGATTTGCCCACGACAGCCGTCAGGTGGCCGCCGACCGGATATTCGTGGCCATGCGTACCGAATCCGGCGACGGACACGCTTACATTGCCGACGCGGTGGGCAACGGCGCGCGGTTAATCGTCTGCGAGCGCGATCCGCAAATCGATTGCGCTCACATCCTGGTCAAGGATTCGGGCCGTGCGCTGCGCGATTACGGGCGGTGGGCCGTTGAACGGTTCAATCCGACAGTGGTTGCGGTTTGCGGATCGGTCGGCAAGACGACGGTGCGCGAATTCGCCCAACAACTCTTTTCCCGACAGCGACTGACCTTTCGCAACCCGGAAAACTTCAACGGTCTGACCGGACTTCCCCTGGCACTCGGCGAATTGGGCCGCGAGCACGCTTTCGCCATCCTGGAAATGGCCTCCGACACCCGCGGCGAGATCGCCGCCCTGGCCGAGATCGCCCCGCCAAAAGTGTGTCTGCTGACCACGTTCGACGAGACCTATATCGAATACTTCGGTTCGATGTCGGAAATCGCGGCGGAACACGCCCCGATAGTGACTGCGCTGGGTTCGAGAGGATTGCTCATTTACCCGGCCGGCGACCCGATCGCCGCGGAACTGGCGGCCGCTCATTCGGGGCCCAAGTTCGCGTACGGAATCGGATCTGGCCAGCTACGCGCCGAACAGCTCGCTTCCGATTCGGACCGATCAACGTTCCTGCTCTGCGGGCAGGGTGATGAGGTCGAAGTGGAGCTGCCGCACGGCGGGCGCGGCCAGGTTCTCTGCCTGTTGGCGGCGCTCGGCGCCGGGCTGCGGCTGGGTTTTGACCCGGACCAACTGGTTCGCGACAGCAGAAAACTGCAAGCGCCGCCGGGCAGGCTTCGCCGGCTGGCCGGAAAGGGTGGCGTTACCCTGTCCGACGACAGCTTTTCGACTTCGCCGGCATCGCTTGCCAATGGACTCGAACTGCTGCGCCGGTCAGGCGGGAATCGGATTTGCGTGCTCTCCGGCTTCGAGCATTTGGGCCCACACGAAGCCGCTGCGGCGCGGCGGGTGGCCGATGATCTGGCCAAGACCGACGAGGTTGTTTTCTACGGGCCGGACACCGCGGTTCTGCGGTCGGCGGCGCGCGCCGCCGGGCTGGCCGACGGCCAGATCCACCGGGCGCTAAACCCAAGCCAGGCCCGATTGCAGGTCGAGCGCCTGGCCAAACCTGGCGACACCGTCTATGTGAAAGGCGGTCCAGGAGCGCGCTTGGAGCAACTCGTTGCCTCGCTGATCGCAGATCCGTCCGATGCCGCCCAGCTTTGTCGGCAAACCCGGATCTGGCAGAACGTAATTACGATCAATCCCGACGAGCCAGTCTGGGCGCGCATCGATCTGGACGCGATCACCGCCAACACCGAGGCGTTTGGTCAACACTTTGGCCCCGGCACCGAAATGATCGCGGTGCTCAAGGCCGAGGGCTACGGCCACGGCGCCCTCCGTGTGGCCACGGCCGCCCTGGACGGGGGTGCCAGCCGAGTCGCGGTCGCCCGACCCGGTGAGGCGCGCGAGCTTCGGGCGGCCGGGCTGGATGCGCCGATCCTGGTTCTGGGGGTAACCCTCCCGCGACAGCTGCGGACCGCGATTCTGGCCGATTGCGAACTCACCGTTTGCGATGCGGAACAGATCCAGGCGCTCGACGCCGCCGCCCGGGGACTGGGGCGTCGGGTCGCGATGCACCTGAAATTGGACACCGGGATGGGCCGCATCGGAGCCAGCCCGGACGACGGACCGGACCTGGCGCGAATGATCGTGGAGTCTCCAAACACCTCCCTGGCCGGCGTTTACACGCACTTCGGGCAGGCGAGCGAGACCGACCTCTCACGCGCCCGTGACCAGTTCTCTGCTTTCGAGGAGGTGCTCGCCGACTTGGAACGGGCCGGTATCGACTCCGGACTGCGCCATTGCGCCGCCACCGCGGCGGCGCTGCGCATTCCGGCAGCGCGGTTGGACGCGGTTCGACTGGGAATTGGATTGCTCGGAATCGCCCCCGGTCCCGGCATAGGATTGCCCCCCGGCTGTCGCCCGGCGCTTTCCATGCACGCCCGGGTAGTGCAAGTCAGACCGCAAAAGGCCGGGGCCGTGATCGGATACGGCACCTCCGGGCGACTTGGCCGTGATGCGCTGATCGCCACCGTGGGAGCCGGTTACGGCGACGGGTTCCGGCGCGGACCGCGCGCCTGGGGTCCGGTGATGATCCGCGGGCGCAAAGTCCCGATAGTGGGCCAAGTCTGCATGGACATGTTCATGGTCGATGTGACCGACGTGCCCGAGGTCCGGGTCGGCGACCAAGTCGAATTGATCGGTCCCCAACTGCCGGCCCGGATCGCCGCCGAACGCACTGAAACCATCGCTTACGAAGTAGTCTCGTCGCTGCTGTCGCGGGTGCCCCGTGTCTGAGATCTACATGCACAGCTGGACGTTCCGCGAACGGAGCTTTGCCGAGGCATGCCAGGCCGCGGCCGCAATCGGGTACGACGGGATCGAAATATTCCCCGGGCACTTCCCCGTACCGGACGATCCGGTCGGATCGATCGCAATGCTGGCCGCGGAGGCCGAATCCGCCGGGACCGCCATTGCGGCGGTCCCGCTGCGCGCCGACAGCCGCTCGGCGGCCGAGTTCGACCGAGCCGCCGGTACCGCCGAGAAGGTACTGGATGCGGGTTCCGAGACTGGCGCGAAATTCGTCAATTGCATGATCTCGCAGATTCCCGGGCCTTCCTGGTCGGAGGCCGGTTCGGCCGCGATCAGCGGGCACCAGCACAGCTGGACCCAGCATTATGTAAAGTTTTTGGCTGAATCATCGCGCGGCCGCAGCCCCGCCATATGTCTCGAAACGCACATGGTTTGCGCGCACGATAGCGCGGCGGCCGCGGCCGGTTATGTCAAGGGTCTTGGCGGCCGGCTCGGCATCACCCTCGATCCGGCCAATTTGGCCGGCTACGGGCACGGTGAATCCTGGGAGCAGGCCATAGCGCTGGCTTCGCAGGAAATCCTTTACCTGCACGCCAAGAACCACCACGGTCGCGGGCAGGGCGCCGATTACGATCGCGGTCTGGCTGACGGCGATATCGACTGGTCCGGCGTGATCAGATCCCTGCGCAACCGAGCATCGCTACCGCCGATTTGCATCGAATACTCGGGTAGCGCTGAGCCGTGGGGGACCGCCGCACGCGACTTCGAATTCCTCCAGAGCCTGATCGCGCGTTAGGTGGCATTCAAGCTTTCGGAACTGCAACTCGCGCTGGGGCGCAACCTGGCCGGCGACCCGGAGTTGGAATTTAGCCGGATCCAGTTCGATTCGCGGCGCCAGCTCTCGGCGAGCCTCTTCGTAGCCCTGCCCGGACGAAGAACCGACGGCCGGCGGTTCGTGGCCCAGGCCCTGGCCGGCGGGGCGCACCGGGCGGTCGTCGATTCGCTGGTGCCAGATGCCGATCCGGACCGGCAGATCCAAGTTGACGATCCGCTGGCGGCGATGGCCCGTCTGGCCACCCTGCTGCGGCAAAAGCGCGCCCCGCGGGCAGTCGTAGGGATCACCGGGTCAAACGGCAAAACGACCACCAAGGACATGGTCGCGGCGGCGCTCCAACCGCTTGGCAGGATTCAAAAATCCCAGGCCAGCTTCAACGCCGAGATCGGGGTCCCGGTCACGATCGCCGACCTGGATCCGGGCGTCGATTTCGCGGTGGTCGAACTGGGCGCCCAGGAGGTTGGCGAAATCACGCGCTATTGCCGCATCGCCGATCCCACCGACGCCGTCATCACCAACATCGGGCACGCCCATATCGGGCTGTTCGGGTCGCGAGAGAACATCGCTTTCGCCAAGGGCGAATTGGGGGCATGGCTGCGGCCGGAAGGAAACCTGGTCCTGAACGCCGACGATCCGTATGCCGCCCGGCTCGCCGAGCGCACGCGCGGGCGAGTACGTTGGATTTCGGAACGCGATTCCGCCGCCGAATTCCAGGTCAGTGCCCGGCCTACCGACCGCGGGCTTTGCTTTTCACTGACTTCTCCTGCCGGTTGCGCGGACGTCGAATTGCCGACGCTTTCGCCGAAGGTGGGCCTGGCCTGCGCGGCGGCCGCGGCGATTGCCGACAGCCTGGGGGTCCACATACACGACGCCGCCACGGGCATGGCCGCGGTTACCCTGGCGCCGCGCCGGATGCAGGTCCTGGCCAGAAGCCCTTACCTGGTGATCGACGATTCCTACAACGCCAATTTCGAATCCGGAACCGCTGCCCTGCAAGCTCTCGCCGGGGCCGGCGTTGACGGGCGTCGCGTAGCGGTGCTTGGGGAAATGCTGGAGCTGGGCCCGTTCGCCGCGATTTCGCACGCCGACCTCGGCGCCCACGCGACCGATCTTGCCTTGCTTCTGACCGTCGGCCAAAACGCGCGCCTGATCGGCGAGTCAGCCCGGTCAAGGGGGCTGGCGCCGGAACGCTGGCGGCACTTTGAGGCCGATCCCGGCGACGCCGAAACGGTTGCCGCGGCGCTTGACGAGGTCGAAGCCGACCTGCGGGACTGGCTACGCCCCGGTGATGCCTTGCTGGTCAAGGGATCGAACGCCCTCAATCTCGCACAGGTCGCAAACCGCATCGCCGCTGACCAGTCGTAGGGCCGGCTACCTCGAGATCGCCTTGCCGGCCGCAAGCGCGCTCCCTGCCCATTAATAAGCAGGCGGGCCAGGGATGTCGCCGCAACAGGTCGCGACGGCCGGCGCACAACTGCCGGCGTTTAACCGGCGGATCCGGTCAGGCCCGGCCGCGGGCGATCGCGTCGGCGACGCGCGCACCCTGAACCCCGGCCGCGAAATCGTGCACCCGCACGATGTCGGCGCCGCCAGCGATGGCAAGCGCGTGGGCGGCCACGGTCCCCGCCACCCGGTCCGGGAAACGGTCGGCGGCGTAGCCGATCACCGACTTACGCGAGGCTCCGACCAGAACCGGCAGTTGGAGGCCTTGCCTGATTTCGACCAACCGGGCAAGCAGCTCCAGGTTCTGCTCCGGGCTCTTGCCGAACCCGATCCCCGGATCAACGACGATCCGCTGGCGCCCGATTCCGGCCGCGACGGCGGATTCGATCCGGCGGCTCAGATCCTGGATCACGGCCGCCGTGATGTCTTCGCTATCGACTCCGGCAAAGTGCCGCCCGAACGATGCGTCGCGCACCGAAGTCTGCGCGCGGTGCATCAGAATGACGGGGCAGTCGGTCCGCGCCGCCAGCTGAGCCATCTGCGGGTCCGCCTGCAGCGCAGATACGTCGTTGATCAGGTCGGCGCCGTGGTCCAGCGCCGCCATGGCAACCTCGGCCTTGTAGGTGTCGATCGAAACCGGCAGGTCGGTGATCGCGCGGACCCGCTCCAGGGCCGGCAGCAGGAGTTCCAGCTCGCGCTCGGCCGGAACCGGCCGCGAACCCGGACGGGTGGATTCGGCGCCGATGTCGAGCAGGTCGCAACCGGCGGCGGCGGCCGAATCGACGCGGCGGGCCAGCGCTTCCAGATCGGTCCCGAGGCCGTCACCGGAAAATGAGTCAGGCGACAGGTTGAGAATCGCCATAACGTAGGTTCTGTGCCCCCACCGCAGATTGCGTCCGCGCAGTCGCATCGGCGGCCAGTTACGCGAAACGCCGGTCACGCCCGGCGCACCGAGGTGATTGACCCGTGAATTTGAGCAGCAGCGACCTCCGGGCCGGCATTGCCGCCGAGCCAGTCGCCGCCGACGGCGGCGGTCGCCTGCAACTCCCGGAAGGATGGTCGGCCGGCGAGCTGCACGTCCACACTTCGCACTCCGACGGCACGCGAACCCTGGAACAGATCCTGAGTCTGGCCGAGCGGTTGGGACTCGATACCGTCGCGGTCACCGACCACGACAAAGTCAACGAGGGCCTGCGGGCGGTCGGCCTGGCTGCGCGATACCGGACATCCGCCGTGGCCGGAACTGAAGTGACCACTCGCACCCAGCACCACGTCCTGGGTCTCTTCGTCGAGCGTCCGGTTCCGCTCTACCGGAGCATGGCCGACAGCGTCCGCGCGATCCGCGATCAGGGCGGACTCGCGATCCTGGCCCATCCGTTCATGGCGGTTCCCAACGCCAGTGGCCGGCGACGGATCCTGGGCTGGCTGGAGCAGACCGATTTCGACGGAATCGAGTTGGAGAACCAGTACCTTTCGCCGGAAAGGCGCGAGCGGTTGCGGGCTTTCTACGACCTCAACCGCGAACGCCTTGGAGCGGCGATCGGCGGGACCGATGCCCACTTCGGCGATTTGGGCCGCTTTCTGACGCTGTACCCGGGGCGCGGCCCCGAGGACCTCTATCGGGCCATCAAGTCGCGTCAGACCGTAGCCGCCCGCAGCGACGTCAGCTATCCGCGTGCCGGGCTGGGCGAACTGGCACTGAACAACTACCGCAGCCTTGCCTGCCTGAGCGTTTACCGGCTGCGGGCACTCTTGTTGGGGCGTTACGAATAGCGGCCGGGGCAGCGGGCAGTCGCCAGGCTATCGCAGCCGATCAACGATGGCGGAGATGTCCTGGCCAGGCGTGGCCCGCTTGTACATCGAAGTTGTTGTATCTGGTTCGTCCGGCCAGCGCGAGAACATGATGTCGTCGTAGGCCGGTTGTTCGAGCTGGAAGAAAGTGCCGATTGGGATGCGGTCGCCCCAGGCGAACGAATACTCGAGCGCCTTCTGCTTTTTGGCGACTATCTCGGCCGCGTCGCCAGGATCCTGCACTTTGGGTTCATGGCCTTCGGAAGCGACATCGTAAACGCGCGGAACGCGCGGGTCGCGGTCGCGGCCGGAGAACCATTCCATCGTGTTTATGTCGTTGTACACCGGGCACGGCTGAAGCACGTCGATGTAAGCGGTTCCGCGGTGCGCGATCGCGTCCACCAGAATCTTGGCCAGGCCCCGCGGGTCCATCGCGTAGGCGCGCGCCACGTACGTGTACCCGGCCGAGAGCGCCAATCCGATCGGATTGATCGCGTCCTGTATCGCCGGCTCGGCCATGCTCTTGGTCTGCTGGCCCTTGATCTGGGTCGGCGACGCCTGGCCCTTGGTAAGCCCGTAAACGCCGTTGTTGAACACGATGTAAGTGATGTCCAGGTTGCGGCGGCCGGTGTTTACGAAATATCCGGCCCCGATGCCATAGCCGTCCCCGTCGCCGCCCATCGCCAGCACGGTGACCTCGCCATTGGCGAGCTTCAGGCCGGTTGCGACCGGCAGGGCGCGGCCGTGCAGGGTATGAAACCCGTAGGTACTGATGTAGTGGGGAGCCTTGCCGGAGCAGCCGATGCCGGAAACGATAGCGACCATGTGCGGCGGAATCTGCAATTGGGCAAGCGCCTGGCGAACCGCGTTGATGATCCCGAAATCTCCGCACCCCGGGCACCAGTCGGGCTGAATGTCGGACGCGTAACTGCGGGCGGTGAGCTTCTCAACTTGGGCTACCGGCATATGGCTTGGATCCTCCCCGCGGTCGTGATTGTCAGTCTATGGATGAGAGAGAACCAGTCGGCCGACGCCGCCGGCAATATGCCGCTCGACGCCGTGTTCGACTTCGGTCTGCGAGAACGGGCGCCCGTCGTACTTGAGCACCCGGTTTTCGATCGATATCCCGGTTTCGGCGGCGATAAGTCGGCCAAGCTGGCCGGTGAAGTTGTCTTCCACCAGGATCAGGTTTTTGGCCTCGCCCAGGATCCGGGCCACGCCCTCGGCCGGGAACGGGCGCAGCATCCGAAGCTGCAGGTAATTGGCCGAGATCCCGCGCCGCCCCAGGGAGGCCAGGGCGTCTTGGATCGCGCCCTTGGTCGAACCCCAGGCGACCACCGTGAAATCGGCTTCGGGGTCTCCGTGAAGCTCGTAGCGTAGCCGATCGGGCACCTCGGCGGCGATGGTATCTAGCTTGCGCATGCGCTTTTCCATCTGCTCCATGCGGTTCTCGATGCTCTCGGAGATCTTGCCGTAGGTGGTGTGTTCATCCGAGGTGGTTACGAATTCCCCGCCCAGCTCGCCCGGCACCGAGCGTGGCGAAACGCCGGATTCGGTGATTGAGTGGCGTTCGAACTTGCCGTTGCCGTCGAGCGGTTCGTAGCGCGGCCCGGAGCGGGCCTGCAGGTGATCGACTCTGAGTCCGTCGACCGACCAGTTGCTGTTGGCCAGATGACGATCCAGCAGCACGACTACCGGCAATTGGTATTCGTCGCCCCAGTTGAAGGCCTCAAAGGTCAGGTCGAAGCACTCCTGGAGATCGCCGGGGGCGATCACGATGTGGGGGAACTCGCCGTGACCGGGCTGGAGCGCCAGGCGCAAGTCGGTCTGCCCGCCGCGGGTTGGAAGACCGGTCGAAGGGCCGCCGCGCTGGTAGAGGCACACCACCGGTCCCGGGGTTTCGGTAATCGCCGCCAGTCCCAACCCCTCCAGCATCAAAGCGAATCCGGGTCCGGCGGTTGAAGTCGCGGCGCGGGCGCCGCCGAAAGCCGCCCCGACCGCCTGGTTGATGCAGGCGATCTCGTCCTCGGCCTGAAGCACCACGATCGGAAACTCGGATTGGATTCGCTCCAGAAAGACCGATTCTTCGGTCGCCGGCGCGATCGGGTAGTAAGTCTGGAACGAACACCCGGCGTGCAGCTTGCCCAGCGCCACCGCCTCGGCCCCTCGCACCAGTGCCCGATGCGGGCGGCCGTTGGCCGGCGCCGGAGTCAGGGTCGGGCCGAACGGTTCCTCCAGCAGCGAGTGCATGTAGCCGTGGGTTACCTCGATTACCGAGGCATTCAGGTCGACCAGATTGGCGCGACGCTCGCCCAGTCGCTCGCGCAGAATCGCGATGATCGGATCGGTGTCGAGCCCGACCAGCGCGAATGAGGCCGCCACCGAGACCATGTTGCGCATGATGTCGTGGCGGCGGGCCTGGAACTGGACTCCGGCCCGGGCCACGCCCTCGCGCAAGACCTGTTCGTAGGGCAGCGAGTAGATGTGAATGTCGTCGCGACCCAGTTCCTCGGGGTCGATATCCAGCTCCGAGTCGACGATCAGGCCGCCGCCGGTGGTAATCCGGTGGATGTGCCCGTTATGGGTCTGGTACGGCGCGTCCACGTCGCCGAAGATCGTTTCGCGGTCAAGCGCCAGCAGCAGGTCCACCGGCTCCACGTGCGAATGGATCTCGTTTTCGGATATCCGGACGCGGAAAAACGAATGCCGCCCCATGATGTTGGAGTGGTATTCGATGTTGGCGAATACGTTCAGCCCGAAGCGCAGACAGGCTTTGGCAAAAACCTCGGCTGAAACATTAATGCCGCTTCCCTGGGGACCACCGATCATCCAGGACAAGCGGTTCTGAGTAAAACTAGCTCGGCTCACGTTGCCGTTCACTTGGGGAAACTGCGTTGTCTCCCTGTGTATTGGGGGCAGATGCCGCGGTTAATTAGCACCGGAGCGGGTGTTAAGCAGCACAAATTAAGGTTACTGTAATTTTGCTCAGATGCGCATGCCCGGAACCACACTTGAACCGACCGCACGACCCCGCCTCGGCCGAAGTCCCGCCCCGGGGCGGGGCCGGGGGGGGAAGGGGGCTTTAAAAAATTGAAATAAAGCCACAATGTTTTTTTTACTGTGACTTTTTAACATAAGACGAGTCCGACGATCTTAAG
>VXNJ01000008.1:55433-63353 GCA_009840625.1 Chloroflexota bacterium
TGTGGTTGTTCTGGTCTTTTTTTAAATGTATAACTTTTTATTATTGGCATCACTCCACCGCCCTCACCATCATTTCCCCCCCCCCCCCCCCCCCCCCGCCGCCCACGCCCCGCCCGGGGGCGGGACCTCCGCTGAAATGAGGCTTACATATCTGGCAATCACGCCACCATGTATTTACGCCGTGTCGCCCACGGCCACAGGAAAAACCTCGCCCGTGAGAGGGTAATAGCACCCTCTTGTTCGATGATTGTATCAAATGCTAATCAAATATGTAAGTGCTGCTAAAACCATCGAGAAGCCCTGGGGGCGCGAATTGATATTTGCAGACACCGAGCTTTACTTGGGCAAGGTGATCGACGTGAATGGAGGCAGCCGGCTCAGCCTGCAGTATCACCCGCGCAAAGACGAAACCGTCTACGTGACCAAAGGGGTGGTGGAAACCGAGCTAGGTAGGCGCGGAGAGCCAACCCAAACAGTGATGTTGCGCACCGGTGACTGCCTGCGCTTGCGGCCCGAAACGGTTCACCGGTTCACCGCGGTCGGCGGCGACGCCCAAATGATCGAGGTGTCCACGCCCCACCCCGATGACACGATCCGCCTGGCCGACGATTTCGGGCGAACCTAGGGATCGATCGCCGCGGCCGGCCGGGGCCGGTGCAACTAGTATTTTGATTGAGGTTTTGGACGACCGTTCGACAGCACCAAGGGGAACGCGATGACGGTTAACGCGACCAAGGCGATCCTGGCCGCCGGCAAGCCCGCCATCGGCTGTTCACTTGCCTACGGCTCCGAATTGGCGGCCGGACAAATGGCCCAGGCCGGATACGACTGGGTGATGCTGGATCAGCAGCACGGCTACTGGAACGAACACAACCTGCGGCTGGGTTTTCTGGCGGTGATTCAGGGCGGATCGACTCCGGTTACGCGCGTGCTCACGAACCGCTACGACCTGATCAACAAGGCGCTCGAATCGGGCGCGCTGGGCCTGGTCATTCCGATGGTCAATTCGGTCGACGAGGCAGCCGCCGCCGCCGCCGCATCCCGGTATCCACCGCGCGGGACCCGATCTAACGCCAGCCCGTACATGACATCGACCTTCGGACCGGGCTACGCCAGCTGGATCGACGACGAGGTATTCCTGGCCGTCCAGATCGAATCCCGGGCGGCGGTCGAGAACGCCGAAGCGATCCTGGGCGTCGAGGGGGTAGACGGGTGCTGGATCGGCCCTTCCGACCTGGCACTGGACATGGGCCTGAAGGTCTCCGACATGGGCAACCACCCCCGGCATGACGAGGCGGTCGCCCACGTCCTGGAGGTATGCCTTTCGCTGGGCAAGGCGGCCGGGTATGCCTGCAGCACCCCGGAGATGGGCCGGCGCCGGATTGCCGAAGGATTCACGTTCGTCAATATCGGCTCCGATTCAGGATTCATCAGCGAGGGGTCGGCCAGCGTCCTGGCTGAATTCAAGCCCGACTGATCAACAAAGCGCGCTGATCGGCGCCGGGAGAGCTGTATGGACCTTGGACTTCGCGGCAAGTCCGCGTTAATTACCGGCGGCAGCCGCGGCCTCGGGCGGGCGATGGCCCGGGCCCTGGCGGCCGAGGGCTGCGATGTCGCAATCGCCGCCCGAACCGCGAGTACCCTGGAATCGACGGCCGCAGAACTCGATGAATTGGGCGTTCGGTCGTTGTCCTTGGAATGCGACGTCACCGACCGTGCCCAGGTTGAAGCGGCGGTGTCAGCGGCCGCCGAAGGGTTCGGCCGGCTGGACATCGTAATTGCCAATGCCGGCGGCCAGCTGCGGCCGGGATTGCTGGACTCGGATGACGAGGACTGGCAGTTCACGCTCGACATCAATCTTCTGCACGCCGTGCGGCTCATCCGGGCCGCGGTCCCGCACCTGCGCCGACAGGGTGAAGCGGCCGCGCTGATCACCGCCTCGATCACCGGCGCGCGGGTCCAGGTGCCAGCCCAATACGGGGCGGCCAAAGCGGCGCAAATCTACCTGGCGACGGCGTTGGCGCGCGAGCTGGCCCAATACGACATTAGGGTCAATGCGATTTCGCCCGGCTCGATCGAATTTAAGGGCGGCAGCTGGGGGCGACGGCGTGAGCAGGCGCCCGAAGTCATGGCCGAATTCGCCGAGAGTCAGTTTCCATTCAAACGGCTGGGGCGGCCCGAAGAGATCGGTGAGGTCGCCGCATTCCTGTGCTCGCCCCGAGCCAGCTGGATCACCGGCCAA
This sequence comes from Chloroflexota bacterium, assembly GCA_009840625.1. Taxonomy (NCBI): domain Bacteria; kingdom Bacillati; phylum Chloroflexota; species Chloroflexota bacterium. Next base: position 57,676 of record VXNJ01000008.1, read on the forward strand.
AGCATCGTGGTGGACGGCGGCCAGATGAACGCCGGGCTTTGGTCCCCCGCCGCATTGACCGGCCCGCAAGGTCAATCCGCCTGAATTGCAAAGTCACTAGTGTCTGTGGCGGACCCCTCCCTGCAGGGCGGCGCTAACGGCGAGTTGTCAATCCGCCGCCACGGTATGCGGCGGCCGTAATTGGGCACCCTCCCGCTCTCGCTCCGGAGAAACCCGACCTTGATCGCTCCCCAGTCCTGGGCCGAAAAATCCGCCGCTCGATGGAGGGGCGTGGCAACGCCGGGCGAGACCGGCTAGCGTGACTGGCGCCCGCGCGGCGGGGACTTTAGGTCGAATCGATCATTTCGCGCAGCCGCCGACCTTCGGTCGACCAGAAATCGCGCAGCACGTAGAGGTCGCCGGAAAGGCTGAAGTGGCGTACACCCATTTCGAGATAGGGAGCGGCCTGATCGGGAGACCCGATTTCGACCCGCGGGGTCACGCCCATCTTCATCGAGGTCTCGATGCTGTAGAGCTCGGCGTCCTTGACGGCGGTCGACTCGCGTCCCTCGAAGTTGCCGCTGTTCATCGAGAAGTCGGCCGGGCCGAACTGGGTCATGTCCAAGCCCGGAGTTGCCAGCACTTCCTCGAGCTGGTCGACGCAACCCTTCTTTTCGACCATGATCATGACCACGGCCTTGTTCAGCTTGTCGATGTAACCCTTCGCGTCCAGCCCGTAACCCCAGCGGTTGTCCCGGGTAGCCCCGATTCCACGCAGGCCGTCCTGGCCGGCGGCATCGGCGCGCACCGATCCGACCGCCTCGCGCGCGTCGGCGGGCCCCCGCACGTCCGAGAAGAGGAAATTCTCGATCCCGGCGCCGGCGGCGCGGATCGCCAGGTAAGGACGTGGCATCTGGTCGAGCTTGATCAACGAACTCATATGCGGGAATAGGTCGATCGCGCGCGCGAAATTCTCCAGGGCGAAGTTGTCAAAGGGACCGTATTCGGAAACGAATTCGACGTAATCGATCTGGCCGGTCAGGCCGATCACCTCGGCCAGCCCCGCCCAAACCGATGAGACGCGACAACCGACGGTGGGTTCACCGGCGTCGAGCTTCTGCCGAAAGACGTTCGGCTTGTCCATCATTGCTTCTTAGTGTCCAAGGTTCGGGGCGGTATCGGATGTGCCCGCTCGGGAGGCCGGGGCGTCCGGCTGGGCACGGCCATTATCGGTTGGCGCCGGGGCAGCCGGCTCCCGGTACCCAGGTCAAATAGCATTGCAATGTGCTGGCTGGTCCGGGCCAGGCGACCGCAATGGAACCGATGCGATGACCGAACAGATCCGACCCTGGATGGCGGAATTGGTCGGAACCTTCGTCCTGGTCCTGGGGGCCGCCGGTTCCGCGATGGTGGTCGTGGATGAACTCAGCACCAGTGCCAATATGCTGATCGCGGTCCTGGGCTCGGTATTTGCCCTGTCGGCCGGGATTTACATGTTCTACGACGTCTCCGGGGCGCAGTTCAACCCGGCCGTAACGGTTGCCCTTTTCGTGTTGGGCAAGATCTCACTGGTTGCCGGAATCGGCAACATCGTCGCCCAGATAATCGGCGCCATCCTGGCGACGGCAGTACTGGCGTCGGCGATTCCGCTTGGCCCCAGCAATTACGGCCTGACCACGGTGGCCTTCGGAACCGAGCCCTGGCAGGCGGTGATTCTGGAGGCGACCGGCACCTTCATCCTTGTTTCAACGATTCTCTTCGTGGCCGTCCGCTACCGCGTTCCGGCCGCCGCCGCCGCCCTGGCGATACCGACTGCGCTGGCCGCCGGTCTGATTGTTTCCGGCGCCCTGACCGGGGGTTCGCTCAATCCGGCGCGCACCCTTGGTCCGGCGTTGCTTTCCGGCGAATTCGCCAATCACTGGGTTTATTGGGCCGGACCGCTGGCCGGCGCGCTGATCGCCTCGCTCGTATTCGCCGCCCTCACCGCAGGACAGCCGACCGACGCCGAACCGCCTGGTTAGCTTTGCCGCACCCGCGGGAAGCGCGGCCGCCGCGAAAGGCTAGGCTTCTGCTTCCTCGAGTTCGCGCTGGCGCCGCCGTTCGGCGACCAGGTCGTCGATGCCGGCAGTCAGTTCGGGGAAGAATTCATCCTCGTCCAGGGTCTTCAGGATCTCGCCCTTGGAGAAGATGACTCCGCGCCCGCGCCCGCCGGCCAGCCCTATGTCGGCGTCGCGCGCCTCGCCGGGGCCGTTGACCACGCAGCCCATGACCGCAACCTTCAGCGGTTCTTCTATTCGCGAGAGGTGCTGCTCCACCTGCTCCACCAGGTCGAAGAGTTCGATTTCGCATCGTCCGCAGGAAGGGCAGGAGACCAGGGTGGTGCCCTGCTGATGCAATTCGAGGCTCTTGAGAATCTCGTAGGCGACCGGTACTTCCTCTTCCGGTTCGGCGGTCAGCGACACCCGAATCGTGTCGCCGATGCCCTCGTAGAGCAGCATCCCGATGCCGATCGCCGAGCGGATGCTGCCCGACCGGACGGTCCCGGCCTCGGTAATGCCGAGGTGCAGCGGGTACGGCATTTGGTCGGCGATCAGTCGGTAGGCGCGAACCATCGGGTCGATGTCGAAGGCCTTCAGCGAGACCTTGATGGATTCGAAGTCCTCGTCTTCCAGAATCTGGATGTGCGACATCGCATGCGCGACCATGGCCTCGGCCAGCGCCTGTCCCTGCTTGGGGCGCCCGTCTGCGGTGCGGTTTTCGGGGATCGAACCGGCGTTTACGCCGATCCGGATCGGAATATCGCGGTCCTTGCAGGCCGAGACCACCTGACGCACCCGGTCGCGATCCCCGATGTTTCCGGGGTTGATCCGCAGCCCGTCGATATTTGCCTCGGCCGCCAGGAGCGCCAGGCGGTAGTCGAAATGAATGTCGGAGATAAGCGGTACCGGACTGGCCTTCAGCAGCTCGGGAAGCGCCAGCGCGGCCTCGCGGTCCGGGACCGCCACGCGCACGATCTGGCAACCGAGATCGGCCAGCCGGCCGATTTGAGCGCTGGTCGCGGCCACGTCGGCGGTGTTGGTTGTGGTCATTGACTGGACCACTACCGGTCCGCCGCCGCCAATTCGAACATCGCCCACGTGGACCGGGATCGAGGTTCGCCTTCTGAGGATTTCCGACATCTCTTGAAGTCCTTGGGGCGATTGCAATGGCAAGGGTTGGACCGCTAGGGCCCGCCGCCGGCTATGCGCGATATGTCGGCGGCAGTCACCACTACAACAAGTATGAGCAATGCCGCCATACTCGCAACCTGCAGCGCCTTTTCGGCTTCCGGTGAGATCCGCCGCCCTCGCGCCACCTCGATCAGCATCAGTGTCATTCGTCCTCCGTCAAGGACCGGCCACGGCAGGAGATTGAACAGCGCCACCTGGATCGAAATCGATCCGGCCAGTCCGAGCACCAGGGCCGGTCCCAAGAGGGTTGCCTGGCCGAACGTATCCAGGATTCCCACCACCCCGGTGAGATTGATCTGGCCCTCGCCCGCGAGGGCCCCGGCGGTGTAGCGCGGCAGGAGCGTAATCGCCTCGCCGGTCTGGATCAGCGCCCGGGACAAGGCCCGCCCGGAAAGATCCGGGCTGCGCACGTAATTTATGTGCAGTCCTAAGGGGCCCTGGCCGGGGGGCGGATCGGCGCGCGGGACTGCTGCCACCCGGAATTGGCGACCCGAGCGTTCGAGCACCAGCTGCAGCCGGTCGCCGGTGCGGTCGGCCACGACCGACGAAAACTCCGCCGGCAGGATGCCATCGCGTTCGTCCAGGATCAAGATGCGGTCGCCGGCCTGAATACCTGCTTGGGCCGCCGGCGAACCCGGGTCGACGGCCGTGACCCTGGTGCCGACCGGCGCGAACAGCAACGCCGCGACCAGCAGGAATCCGAATCCGGCCAGGACGTTGGCCAGGGGCCCCGCGGCCAACACCAGGAGGCGACCCCATACCGGCTGGGCGGCGAAGCTGTCCGGCGCCGAACCGGCGCTCCCGCCGGTCTCGCCCAGCATCCGCAGGTATCCGCCGATCGGGAAAAGGTTGAGCGTAAAGGTAGTCCCGGCCGAGCGCCGCCGGAGCAGGTGCGGTGGAAACCCCACCGCGAACTCGAGGACCCGGATGCCGAGCAGCCGGGCGGCGGCGAAGTGCCCCAGTTCGTGGGCGACCACGATCAGGGTCAGGGTGCCCAGCCCGACCGCGATTGTGCCGGCGGTGCCCAGCGTGCCGAGCAGCGCTTCGATCATCGGTTCAGGCGTCTGACCTGGTCTCTGGCGAGCCGGTAGCCCTGCTGATGGAAATCCAGGGCGTCCGAAATCTGATCCATGTCGCCGCGCGGGGCGTCGGCCAGTACCGCGGCCACGACTTGCGGCAGCTGATCGAATCGGATCCGCTCCTCCAGGAAGGCTTCGACCGCGGCATCGTCGGCTCCGACCAGGAGCGCGGGCGCACAGCCACCCTCGAGGGCCACCCGCCGGGCCAGGTCGAGCAGCGGGAAGCGGTCCAGATCGGGTTCTTCGAATTCCAGATCGGCGGAACCCGCCAGATCCAGCCGTGGAGCGTGCCCGGCAATGGGCAGGCGGCCGTCCATCCCCAGGGCGCAGGAAATCGGGATCCGCATGTCCGGTACCCCGAGCTGGGCCTTCTGCGAACCGTCGATGAATTCGACCAGCGAATGGACGATGCTCTGCGGATGGATCAGTACGTCCACCCGGTCGGCCGGCATCCCGAAAAGCCAACTGGCCTCGATGACCTCCAGACCCTTGTTCATGAGCGTGGCCGAATCGATGCTGACTTTCGGACCCATTTCCCAGGTCGGGTGGGCAAGCGCCCGGGAAGGAGTCACGCGGGCGAATTCGCCGAGCGGGACTTCACGAAACGGCCCGCCGGAGGCCGTGAGGATGATCCGCTGGATGCTCGCCGGGTCCTCGCCCCATAGACACTGCCAGACGGCAGAGTGTTCGCTGTCGACCGGGCGTACGCTGACTCCGTGAGCTTCGGCATGCCGCATAAGCAGCTGGCCGGACATCACCAGCAACTCCTTGCTGGCCAGGGCTATGTCGATACCGGCTTCGACGGCGGCCACGGTGGGAGCGAAACCGCCCGCGCCGACGGTGGCCACCAGCACCAGGTCGGCACCCGATCCGGCGGCAATCTCGATCAATCCGCTGTCGCCGCCCAGGACGGTCACGCCGGCGATGTTTTCAGACCTCTCGTTGGCGGCCAGGGCGACCCGTTCGACGCCGAAGCGGCGCGCCTGTTCGAGGAGCAGGTCCAGATTCCGGCCCGCCGCCAGACCGACTACGTCGAATTCGCCGGGGCAGGCCTCTACAACCCCGAGGGCCTGCGTTCCGATGGAGCCGGTGCTGCCCAGAATCGCCAGCCGGGTCGGTCTGCCCATCAGATCAGTCCCGCCAACAGCAGCAGGGCCAGGCCGGCCGGAAGGGCGGTCGTGAAGCTGTCGATTCGATCCAGGACCCCTCCGTGGCCTGGGATCAGGCGCGAGGAGTCCTTGGCGCCAACGGCGCGTTTTACCGCACTTTCCAGCAGGTCGCGGGGGGGGGGGGGGCGGCCGGCCCCGCCCCCCCGCCGCCCCCCCCGGGGCGGCGGGGCGGGGGGCCCCCGGGCAAACACCGCAGCCCCCACGCCGCGCCCCGGCCCCCC
>VXNJ01000008.1:63363-74766 GCA_009840625.1 Chloroflexota bacterium
TTTCTATCCTCCCCCGGCCCCGTGGGTGGGTTGGGTTGCGGCGCTTGGTGTCGGTCCCCCCCCCCGCGCCTGCTCCCCCCCCGCCCCGCCGCGCGCCGGGCGCGCCGCCCCCCCCCACCGCACCCGCCAGCAGCGCCAGCCATGGAGCTGGCACGTCAAGCCAGATCGAAAACAGCGCCCCGGCCGCCAGAGCCCCGGCCGTCCCCCCGGCCAGCCCTTCCCAGGTCTTGCCCGGCGAAACCGCGGGCGCCAACCGGTGGCGGCCGATCGCGCGGCCGACGGCAAAGGCAAACGAGTCGAATGAAAACACGCTCGCCGCCAGAAAAAGCAGGAGCAGCGAACCGTCGTCGGCGTCGGCGATCATCAGCCCGCAAAGCATCGCCGGCGCCAGGTAGAGGACCGACCCGCCCGCGGCCGAAAAACCTCGGAGGGCGTCCGTTGACATGGATCGCACCAGTTCCAGCGCAAACCCGAACAAGGCGATCGCGCTGCCGCCCAATATCAGGCCGGTCCGGTACCCGGGAGTCGCGTCGTCAACGACCGCCAGTCCAAGCAGCAACAGGGGCAGCGCCGGCCAGGCTCGCCGCCACCAGGGCGATCCGGCATGGACGAGACCGACGAATTCTCCGGCCGCAACCGCGAAGAGGCAAATCGCCAGGCCGAACGTCCACCAGCCGCCCAGCCAGACCAGGGCGACCGTCAGCGGACCCAGCACCGCCGCGCTGGCAATCCGCCAGACCAGTCCCTGCCTTACCGGCCCGAAACCCGTGGCGAATCGGTAGGCGCGTGTCCGAAGCGGCGCTGCCGGAGACGGAACTCGTCCAGCGCCTTGTCGAGTAGCTCGGGGCCAAAGTCCGGCCACAGCGTCGGTGTCCACCAATACTCGGCATAGGCGCTTTGCCACAGCAGGAAGTTGCTCAGCCGCAGTTCTCCGCCGGTCCGGATGACCAGATCCGGGTCCGGTTGACCGGCGGTGTAGAGGTAGTCGGCCAGGCGTTCCTCGGTGACCGCCTCGAGGTTCGGTTCGGCGCGCATCAGCTTGCGCACCGCGCGCACGATCTCGCTGCGGCCGCCGTAGTTGAAGGCGATGTTCAGCGTAAAGCGGTCAAAGTTCGCGGTGGCCATCTGCAGCTGTTTGATGGTCAGCCGCAGGGCCGGCGGCAGGCGGTCCAGGGAACCCAGCACGCAAACCCGGATCCGGTTCCTGAATATCCGCCGCCGCTCCGCCCGCAGTCGCTCGTCCATGAGCAGGAGCAGGAAGTCGATCTCGTCGGTGGGCCGGCTCCAGTTCTCGGTCGATAGCGCATAAACGGTCAGGTGCTTGATGTCGCGGTCGAGGCAAGCCTCGATGATTTCGCTCAGGCGCAGGCTGCCGGCGCGATGCCCCTCCGAACGCGAAAGCCCGCGTTCGGCCGCCCAGCGCCCGTTGCCGTCCATGATGATTGCCACATGCTCGGGGAGCCGTGCGACGGGAGAAGATGGTTCCGGCGCCATTCTTATATCTCGAGGACCTCGGCCTCTTTGCTGCGACCCAGATCGTCGATTCGGTCTATCTTGGTCCTGGTCACGCGGTCGAGTTGCTCCAATCCGCGATGCGCCTCATCTTCCGAGCACATCTTTTCCTTCGCAGCTGTGCGAATGTCATCGGCGATGTGGCGGCGGATGTTGCGCACCGCCACCCGCCCGTCTTCAACCTTGCGGTGGACGAGCCGAACGAGTTCCTGCCGGCGTTCGGCCGACAGCGGCGGGAACGGCAGCCGAATCACGTTGCCGTCGGTCGACGGGTTGATTCCGATGTCGGACATCTCGACAGCCTTTATGACGGCTTCGACCAGGCTGCGGTCCCAGGGCTGGATTACCAGCAGTCGGGCTTCCGGCGCGGCGATCGTGGCCAGCGACTTCAGATCGGTAGGCGCCCCGTACGCGTCGATCAGCAAGCCTTCCACCAGGGTGGACGATGCGCGTCCGGTGCGGATGTGATCCAGCTCCCGGCCGAGCGCCTCTACCGACCGGTCCATGCGCACGTCGGCGTCACCAAGAAATTCATCTACCATCAGCCCGGCTCCACCCTCGTTCCAATACTTTCCCCGCGCAGAACACCCACCAGATTCTTGGCTTTCTCATCCAGCTCGAAAACAACTATGGGCATGTTGTTCTGCATGCAGAGCGAGAACGCGGTCGCGTCCATCACCTGCAGGCGGCGGTTCAACGCCTCAATGTAAGTTATCTTCGGAAAATGAACCGCGTCCGGGTGTTTTTCCGGATCCCGGTCGAATACGCCGTTCACGCGGGTGGCCTTCAGCAGGATGTCGGCATCCATCTCGCTGGCCCGCAGCGCCCCGGCGGTGTCGGTCGTAAAGTACGGATTGCCGGTGCCGGCGCCAAAGATCACGATGCGGCCGCGCTCCAGGTGACGTACCGCCCGGCGCCGGATATATGGTTCGGCCACCTCGCGCATCTCGATCGCCGTCATGACCCGGGTTTCGACCCCCAGCGCTTCGATTGCCTGCTGCAATGCGAGCGCGTTTATCGCCGTGCCGAGCATGCCCATGTAATCGGCGGTCGAGCGGTGCATTCCCCGCGCCTGAGCCGATTCTCCGCGCCAAATGTTGCCGGCCCCAACGACCACTCCCACCTCGACTCCGACGTTGTAGGCCGCTACGACCTGGCGAGCCAGGGCCGCCACCCGCTCGGGGTCGACTCCAAAGCCTGATTCATCAGCCAGCGCGGTCCCGCTGAGCTTTAACATCGCCCGCCTGTAGACCGGCGGGTCGGCCACAGGTTGCATCAGGGGAGCTGGGCCGGGGGAAGGTGGGGCTTAGATCTCAAACCGTGCGAAATCGGAGACCCGTATGTTCTCTCCGGTCCGGGCGATCGATTCCTGAATCAATTCGCCCACCGTCCGCGAGGGATCGCGCACGTAGCTCTGTTCCAGAAGAGCGTCGCCGTCGCCCTCGTCCTCGGCGCCGACCCGACCGGGGTCTAGTGCGGCGATGTGCATCGCCAGCTCCTTGGCCAAGGTCTGGAACTCTTCGGTGCGGGCCACGAAATCGGTTTCGCAGGTCAGCTTTACCATCGCCCCCAGCGGACGGTTGGGATGAATGTAGGCGTGCACCAGTCCTTCGGCGGTTTCGCGTCCCGAACGCTCTGCCGCCCGGGCCAGGCCAGCGGCTCGCAGGATCTTGCGCGCCGCTTCGGGATCGCCCTCCGACTCTTCGAGGGCCCGGCGGCAGTCCATCACTCCGGCGCCGGTCTCGGCCCGGAGCGACTTTATTGCCGCGATGTCTGTCTTGATCATGTCCGGTATCTCCGTCAATTGGCAGGGTTAGGGATCAGTTACTGGAGTCCGAGCTTCCGGCAGCGGTCGGGGATTGCCGCCGCGGACGACCGGCGCCGCGGCTGCGGCCACCGGAACGTCGGCCGCCGGATCCGCGCCGGGAAGTCGCACGCTCGCGGGCGGGCTTTTCCTCGCCGTCGCCGTCACCGCTCCGGTCGGAGGTCTCCTGCTCGAGCTTGGCGGTTGCCGCCTTCTGCAGCAGCGCCTGCTTCTTGCGGGCAAGGTCGCGGCGGATCTGTTCCTGGCGCTCGCGTTCCTGACGCTCGCGCTGTTCGCGCTCCACCCTGGCGCTTTCGTAAGCCTCCCAGGCCGGTTGGATTCCGCTGCCCAAGGCGCCCAGGACCAGTCCGACCGACCGCAGCGAGTCGTCATTGCCGGGGATCGGCAGGTCGACGGTGTCGGGATCGCAGTTGGAATCCACCAGCGCTACGACCGGGATGCCCAGCGCACGCGCTTCGCGGACCGCGTTGGCTTCGCGGTTGGGATCGATTACCACCAGCGCCTGCGGCAACTCGGTGAGATGGGCGATCCCGCCCATCTTCCGCTCCAGCCGCTCCAATTCGATTTCACGGCGGCGTCGTTCGCGCTTGGGTAGTGCGTCGAATGCGCCGTCGGCGGCCCGGATCCGCAGCTCGCGCAGGGTCTGCAGGCGGTGCTTGATCGTCTCGAAATTGGTCAGGGTCCCGCCCAGCCAGCGTTCGATCACGTAAAACTGGCCGGTGGAGTTGGCGATGTCCCTGGTGGCATCCCGGGCCTGGCGCTTGGTGCCTACGAATATCACCCGGCCGCCGCGCGATACGAGCGCGGAAAGGTAGGCGTGGGCAGCGTCGATCGCTTGGACCGTCTCGCGCAGATCGAAGATGTGAATCTCGTTGCGAGCGCCGTAGATGAAACGCGCCATCCGCGGATTCCAGCGCCTGGTCTTGTGGCCAAAGTGAACGCCGTTGGCCAGCAGCTCTTCCATTGCAACTACGGGCATGGAAACAGTCCTTTTGGTCTTCCGCAGCCCTCAACCCACTGACAGGACCGTCGACTTGCGGCGGCAGGACTGCAGTGGTCCGGCGGCGTGATTGATAGTGCGGCGTCCCCAATTCCGGCGATTGCCGGCATCGGATCGGCCGCTTGATTTTATTTGGCCGAACCCGGCGGCGGTTGCGGCGAGAAAAGGTCGGGGAGGGGGGATTTGAACCCCCGGCCTCGTGCTCCCAAAGCACGCGCGCTAACCGGACTGCGCCACTCCCCGCCGGCGGCGGTGCCCGAGTCTATGGCCGCCGGGCCCGCGCCCCGATCACCCCAGGTCCCGGGCGGGCGCGGCGATCAGGTCCGCCAACGCTGCTTCCAGTTCCTGGATTTGGGCCTGCAGATGCGGTTCCAGATCGGCTACCGGCCAGGGCGCCGGTTCGGGTTCCGATTCGGGGTCGGTTACCGGCGGCGGCTCTTCGGCGATTGGTCGCTGGAATCGGTGCAGGAGCTGGCCGTCGCTTTCCTCGCCGACCCGTTTGAGCCAGTTGATGTATTCCTCGGGATGAATGCTGCGGGCCACGTCGGTGGCGATCATGTACCGGTTCGGCCAGGCAACGAAAGAGGAGTGGAATGCCGCCCGCCGGGCCTCCTCCTCGTTGCGTTGCACCCGTCGCTCGATCGATGCGTACGCGCCGCGGGCGCCGTGTTCCGTCTGATCTATCGTGCCCGCCGGCAGTTCCGGATTGATTACCCATTCGTCTTCCGGTTGGTCGACCCAGGCCGAAACCCGCGCATCGGCCATTTCGACCTGCCGGCCGTCCGGCGTACCCCAGATGTCGAATGCCAGGGTCTGGCGGCGGCGGTCGAAGCGACGCGTTATCAGCAGCGCGCCCGGCGTGTCGTTGACGAACCGCATGTCCAGCGAGGGTTGCCAGATCGAGGCGTCGAATCCGATCGGCCAGCCGCCCAGTTCGTAGTAGTAGACCCGGTAGAGGTGCTTGTGCCGTTCCAGGACGGGCAGGCCGGCCCAAAACGCGGCCCGGAACAGGGTCGTGGAGACCTGACAGATTCCGCCACCGATGGCGAACTCGGTCGCGTCGGCCAGGATCACCAGGCCGTCGACGAACCCGCGGTCGTACTCGATCGGCCCCAACGCCTCGTTGAACGACAGCGTTTCGCCCGGCAGAACCAGCGTGCCGTCGATGTGCTCGGAACCCACATCGATGTTGTGAATCCGGTAATCGGCCGATCCCAGGAAGGTGCTGTCGCCCTCGGCCAGCTTGGCCACTATTCCCAGCTGTTCGGCCAGCGGATTGTTCCAGGTCAGACGGTCGTAGAGTACCGGTGCCTCGACTTGGCGGCTCTCCGACGTCAGCTCGGACGCCATGCGCCCGACCAGCCCCTGGCTGTCGAGTCGGCGACCCTGGATCGGCAGCTCGAAGCGGGACACCTTGGCGGTCTCGGGGTCGAATTCAATGTCGCCCGGGGTTCCGGGTCGCGATATGAACGAATCGATCTGGTTCAGGGTGGGCAGCGCATTCGGATCGAAGCCCACCCGCAGCGTTCCGGCTTCGGCGGTCGCAATCAGCGCGCCGATCAGTTCGAGCTGGCCAATCTGCCAGCCCCCGGCGCCCTCGGGGAAATTGATGTTGGCCGGAGCGGACACCAGCTCGCGCGCTCGTCCCAAGGCGGCATCGGCGGCGGAGTCGCTGATCGCCGGCTCCACCGCAATTGCTGTCAGCGGGATCTGCTGCTGTTCCAACCTCCCCTCCGCCAGACCCTGGCGCAGGGTCGCAAGCGCCGGGCGGATATCGAATCCGCTGCCGCTGCGCGCGCGATGAACGCGCGGTTGGCCTCCGCGGAAATCGATCTTCGCATCGACCGGCGGCACCATCACCGTCCGCCCGAGGCCGTCGATCCACCTGCGAAGCTTGGATTCTTCGAGATCGAAGGTCACGGGATGCGAACCGCCGCGGCCGGGATCTCGCACCGCCTCCATGAAGATTTCGCGATAGTTGGCCCGCAACCCCACGTCGGCCGCGGTCGGCGTCCAATCGCCCTGGCTGGCGCTGAACCTTATTGGCGCCGCCAGCCATCCGGCCACCGCGCGTTCAAGCTTGGCGCGGGCCGGGCCCGGAGACATCCCGCCCAGCTTGACGCCGCCGATCTCCAGGTCGGACGGCAGCGGATTGCGATTCAGCCACGACGCCGCTCCGACGCCGGCGGCGATGCCGACCCCGCCGGCGACCGCGCCGGCGATTACCCGGCGGCGCGCCAGCCGGCCGGCCGGGTTATCGCGGCCGAACCTGGCCCTCACCGGTTACAACCCACTTGTAAGAAGTCAGTTCCTCGAGGCCCATCGGACCCCGGGCGTGCAGCTTCTGGGTGGAGATTCCGACCTCGGCGCCCAACCCGAATTCGCCGCCGTCGGTGAACTGGGTCGAGGCATTCCAGTAGACGGCGGCGGCGTCGATTTCGCGCAGGAATCTCCGTCCGACCCCGTCGTCTTCGGTGACGATCGCCTCGGAATGCCCGCTCCCGTGCGTGCGGATGTGCTCGATCGCGGCATCGGGTCCGGCAACCACCGCGACCGACATCTGCAATGAAAGCCATTCGGTGTCCAGGTCGCCGGGTCCGAGCGGCTCGACCCCATCCATCGCCTCGAGCAGCGAGCGGGCTCGGGGGTCGGCGTGCAGGGTCACCCCGTTTTTCGTGAGGTTCGCCCCCACCGCCGGCAGGAAATCGGGTGCCACAGCGGCGTCGACCAGCAGCGTGTCCAGCGCGTTGCAGATTGAAGGGCGACGCGTCTTGGCATTGACCACGATGCGGTGGGCCTTTTCCAGATCGGCATCGCTGTGCACATAGGTGTGGCAAACCCCGAAGCCGGTTTCCAGAACCGGCACGACCGCGGTGCTAGCGACGAATTCGACCAGGCCGGCCCCGCCGCGGGGGATGACCACGTCAAAATGCGACCGCATCCGGAGCATGTCCCCGACGATCGCCCGATCGGTGTCCTTAACCAGACCCACCCACCCGTCGGGCAGCCCGCAGCGCCTGCCGGCGTCGCCGAGCGCTGCAACCAGGGCGGTATTGCTGGCGATGGCCTCGGAACCACCGCGCAGTACGGTGGCGTTGCCGGACTTGAGGCAGATCGCGGCGACGTCGACGGCAACGTTGGGTCGACTTTCAAATATGACTCCGCAAACTCCCAGCGGGACCCGCACACGGGATATCTGCAATCCGTTGGGCCGGCTTCGGCGGTCGATCTCCGATCCGATCGGATCCGGCAGCGCGATCAACTCGCGCACCGCGGCGGCGATCCCGGCTATGCGGTCGTGGTCCAGGCGCAGCCGGTCCTGCATCGAAGCCGACATGCCGGCGGCGGCAGCGGCGGCCATGTCTATTTGGTTGGCGGCCAGGATGGAATCGCCGTGTTCGACCAGGGCTTCGGCGATCGCCTCCAGAGCGGCGTTCTTCTGGTCGCTGCTGAGCGCGGCCAGGGCCGGCGCGGCGCGGCGCGCGGATTCGGCGCTGGCCACGAGTCCGGGGTCGAATTGGCCGCCGTCGGGCGCGACCCCGGCGGCAGGGGCTGCGGTGTTCGTCATAGGACAACCATGTTGTTGCGGTGGATGACCTCGGCTCCGAATTCGTACCCGAGGCGATCGCTGATCTGGGAGGAACTGGCTCCTGCAATCCTAGAAACATCTTGGCAGTCGTAGGAAGCGAGCCCCCGGGCGATCTCCTGGTCGTCGGCATCCAGGACCGCGACCAGATCGCCGCGCTCGAAGTCGCCGCTGGCGTCGAGCACCCCGACCGGCAGGAGGCTGCCGCGGCGGTAGCGCAGGGCGTCGGCCGCGCCGCTGTCAACGCGGATCGTTCCGCACGGCGCAAATTCGGCCAGCATCCAGCGCTGGCGAGAACCGGTGCGCCGCGAAGGCGCCGAAAACCAGGTCCCGATCCGCTCGCCCCCGGCGATCCGCACCGTCACGTTGGGCGTCCTTCCCGAGGCGATCACGGTTACCGCGCCGTGCGATTGGGCCAGCCGCGCGGCGTCGAGCTTGGAACGCATGCCGCCGACCGAGTGGGTCCCGGAGGGTGCCCCGGCCAGACGGTAGTGCTCGTCGGTGATGGCGCCGACCTCGCGCAACAGCTTTTGCTCGCCGTTGGCGGCGCGCCCGTAAAACCCGTCGACGTCGGTGAGGATCACGAGGATGTCGGCATCCACCAGGTTCGCGACGAGGGCCGACAGACGGTCGTTGTCACCGAATTGCAGTTCCTCGGTCGCGACCACGTCGTTTTCGTTAACGATCGGCAGAATCCCCATCCCCAGCAGCGCCAGGCAGGCGTTGCGGGCATTTAGGTATCCGGAACGCCGCTCCAGGTCGGAACGCGAAATCAACGCCTGGGCGGCCAGCCGGCGGTGTCCTTCCAGACAGCGGCGGTAGGTCTCGATAAGCGGCGACTGACCCACCGCGGCCAATACCTGGCGGACCGCGGTCGATTCCGATCCGTCGCCGCGGCGGCCCAGGATGCCGGCCCCGGTGGCGACTGCACCGCTGGAGACCAGCATGACCTCGTGGCCTTCCTCGAATAGGCCGGTGATCTGCTCGCAGAGATCGGCGATAAACCCGTCATCGAGGTTGCCGTCGGACCGCGTCAGCAGCGACGATCCGCACTTGATCACTATGCGCATTGGGGATGTTGTTCGAAGGGTTGGCCGGGCAATTCCGAAGGCATGCACATCCAGTGGCCGCACCGCCCCAAGCGGGTGCCGGCAGCGAACCGCGGCTGAACGTCTCCCTAGATTTTCGCGCCCGCCCGGTAGCCCCGCGGCAACCGTCCGCCAATCCGCCGGAGGCCAACGGACGGTTTATCAGTCCGGCCGGTCGCCGGCGGGCGATTCGGCCGAATCCGAATGGAGCGCGGTCCGGCGACGCACTTGGGCAAAATCAAAAGTTCCCTGATGAACCGGGGGCCAGCGAAAATTGCAACCCGGCTACCCGACCGACGGTGAGAAGCAGCGATGAAGCAGTACCCGACTGATCACGTCCGCAACGTGGTCCTGCTCGCCCAGAAAGGGAACGGCAAGACCACGCTGGCCGAAGCCGCGCTCTACGCCAGCGGCGTCACGTCACGCATGGGTCGAGTCGAGGATGGCAACACGCTTTCTGATTTCCAGCCTGAGGAAGTCGCCCGCCACACCTCGACCGCCCTGTCGGTGTTGGCGTGCGAGTGGCAGGGCCGCAAAATCAACATCATCGACGTTCCCGGGGACCCCGAATTCGGCGGCGAAATCACGTCCGGCATCTGGGCCGCCGACTGCGCCGTGATCATGGTCGACGCGACCGCGGGGATCGAGGTCGGCACCGAACTTGCCTGGCTGAACGCTTCCCGCGCCGATCTGCCGGTGGTATTCGCGCTCAACAGGCTCGATCGCGAGAACATCGACTTCGCGGCCGTGGTGTCCGAACTTGGCGAGGCTTACGGGGCGGTGACTCCGATGCAGGCCCCCTACGGGACGGGTTCCGCATTCGCCGGCGTCGTCGACCTGATCGGCGAATCAGGCTTCCAGTTCGGGGAACGGACTTCGCAAAGCGAAGCAATTCCCGACGCGCTCGTCGAGGCGGCTGCTGCCGACCGCGCCGAATTGGTTGAGGCGATCGCGTCGCAGAACGAAGACTTGATCGAGCAATATCTGTTGGACGAAGAGATTTCGGCCGCCGACCTGAAGTCCACCCTCGCCGACGCCGTAGCCGCCCGCGAGCTGTTTCCGCTCTACTGCATATCGGCGGTCAACAACGCCGGGGTCGACTTGTTGCTGGCGGCGCTGGCCGAAATCGCGCCGCCGCCGCGGGCCCGGTCAGAGGGTGCCGATTGTGCGGTCGCCTTCAAGACGATCGTCGATCCCCAGATGGGCCATCAGACCTACCTGCGCGTGTGCGCCGGCGACGTTTCAGGCGGCCACACCCTGCACAATCTCAGCCGCTCCGGCGACACTCGGATCGGCCACGTCTTCGCTCCTATCGGGCGTGAGCAACAGGAGGTGCCGGGATTCGCGGTTGGCGACATCCTGCGAGCGCCCAAGCTTTCCGACACTCATACCGGCGACACCCTCAGCGCCGACCGCAACGGCGACCCGCTGCCCGGTCCCAAGATGCCGGACCCGAACATGGCCCTGGCCGTGAGCCCCGAGTCCAAGGCCGACGTGGACAAACTGTCCACCGCCCTGCACCGGTTGACCGAACAAGACCCCTCGCTGCAGATCACCCGGGAAATGGAAACCGGGGAGACCCTGCTGTGGGGCCTGGGCGACTCCCACCTGAACATCGCCCTGGAAATGATCGCCTCCAAATTCGGGGCCAAGGTCGAGGTGTCAACCCCGAAAGTGCCGTATCGCGAAACGATTCGGCGACCGCGGGTCGCCAACGGCCGCTACAAGCGCCAATCGGGCGGGCACGGTCAATTCGGCGACGTGACGATCGTGCTGGAGCCGCTGCCGCTGGAGGAAGGTGAGTTCGAATTCGTCAGCGAAATAGTCGGCGGCGCTATCTCACGCAGCTACATTCCGGCGGTCGAAAAAGGCGTAGTGCAGGCAATGTCGGAGGGGATCCGCGCCAAATACCCGGTGGTCGGCTGTCGGGTCCGGTTGACCGACGGCAAGGAGCATAGTGTGGACAGTTCCGACCAGGCATTTCAGCTGGCCGGAGCGGCCGCCTTCCGCAACGCCGCGGCCGAGGCGATGCCGACCATTCTCGAACCCATTCACGAAGTCCGGATTACGGTCCCCGACAACTTCACCGGGGCGATCATCGGCGACCTTAATTCCAAACGTGGCCACATCGTCGGCACCGACCAAGGCCAAGATTCGCAGGCGGTCATCATCGCCGAGGCACCGCTCGCCGAAACCCAGCGCTACGCGGTGGACTTAAAGCAGATGACGCAGGGCCGGGGCAGCTTCACAAGCTCTTTCCTGCGATACCAGGAAATGCCGCAGCACCTGCAGAAAACGGTGGTAGACGCCTCCAACGGCTCCGGTTGAGTAAGCGCGGCTAGGAGCCTGCGCCGCAGAAACCCGTGAAGGAGGATCGCCCTTCCCGGCAAGG